>JANNAY010001195.1:0-1719 GCA_031384945.1 Deltaproteobacteria bacterium | reverse complement strand
GTCGGCGCCGAAGAAGAAGGCGCCGACGAAGACGAAGACGAAGAAGAAGTCGAAGAAACCGACGCGCATGCCATCCCGCTCTCTTGCCCCGTGATTGCCCGTGCCTGGTGTTGCCCGTGTCTCGTGCGTGTCTCGTGCGTGTCTCGCGCTGCCCCGTCTCGTGTCCCACCGCCGTCAGTGTCGCTTCGTCACGTTTCGCCGACGGCGTAAACGTCGACGGGGGCGGAGACGCCGGCCAGCTGACGCGGTCCGAGGGGGGTGAAGGTGTGTGAGGTCGCGCGCTCTTTGGTGGCGGTGGTGACGAGAATCTGCTGCGGCAAAGCGATGCCCTCGAGGCGCGAGGCGACGTTCACCATCTCGCCGATGGCCGTGTACTCCATGCGCGTGTTGCTGCCGACGTTGCCGACGAGGGCTGCGCCAGAGTTGATGCCGACGGCGATGCGAATCTCGACGCCGTGTCGCGCCTTCCACCGCGCGTTGCCGATCTCGAGCCATTGGCGCATGTCGACGGCGGCGCTGACGGCGCGGTCGGCGTGGTCGACGACGTCTTCAGGAGCGCCCCAGATGGCCATGACGCAGTCGCCGATGAATTTGTCGACGGTGCCGCCGTGGCGAAAGACGATCTCGGTGAGGATCGTGAAGAGCTCGTTCAAGATCTCGACCGTGACCTCGGGCTTCTGCGCCTCGGCCAGGCCGGTGAAGCCGACGACGTCGGCGAAGATGACGCTGATCTCTTTGCGCTGTCCGCCCAGGTTCATGTCTTGTTCGCGGCGCGCCACGCGCTCTGCCACCTGCGCCGGCAGGTAGCGCTGCAGGTCGGCGCGGATCTCAGCCTCGTTGCGAATCGTGTCTTCGCTCGCTTTCAGGTCGCGGGCGGCGAGGCGCAGCGTGCCGGCCAACACCGCGAGCTCGTCGTTGGTGTCGACGTCGAGCGCAGCGTCGAAGCGCCGCACCGACAGGTCTTCGGCGAAGCGCACCAGCTGCGCGATCGGCCGCGTCAGGCGGGCGGCGAAGAAGAAGGCGGCGATGACCGCGGCAAAGGCGGCAAAGGCGACGCCGCCGGCGACGTAGACGCGCGTGCGCGTCAGCGACTGGTAGACGTGCGACGCAGGATCTTGCGCGACAACGGCCCAGCCGAGCGCCGGCAGCGACACCAGCGAGGCGACCTGCTTGTCGTCGCCAGCGCCGTACTCGCCCGAGACGAGAAAGCTGGTGCGAAACGTCGTCTGCGCGCGCCGCTTGAGGTCGTCGAGAATCGGCGACGCGGCCATTGCCAGCGGCGCGCCGGCCATCGCTGTGGCGTGCCGCGACGACGCCAACACCCGCAGCTGGTCGTCGACGACGAAGACGCTGGCGTCTTGGGCGTCGCCGAAGCTGCGGGCGGCGGCGCGGTCGACGCGGGCCTGCAGCCGCTCGAGCGAGAGGTAGGCGACGACGGTGCCGGTGCGCGCGCCGTTGCCGCGGATGGCGGCGACGAGGGGGACAAAGGCGCGGCCGGCGACGTCGTCGTAGAAGGCGGCGCCGGCCACGACGTTGTCGTTGTCGCCGTCGACGCGGGCGGCGTCTTCTTTGTCGATGGGGTCTTTGGCGGCGGCGCGGGCTTCGTCGCCTGCGCCGGCTCTGACGACGTCGACGAGGGCGCCGTCTTTGTCGTAGAGGGCGACGCGGTCGACGGCCTGGGCGGCGCCGACGACGGCCTCGAGGGCAGCGAGGCGGGCG
>JANNAY010001192.1:0-3229 GCA_031384945.1 Deltaproteobacteria bacterium | reverse complement strand
CGACCGCGTCGGCGGCGGCGCGCGTTTCGAGCTCTCGCTCCCCCACGTTCAATGAGCGCGGCGGGTCTCGTCGCGGCGCGCGGGCTCACGCTCTTCGACCTTGCGCATCGGTCCGGCGTGGCGCCGACGGGCCGCAGTGATCGAAGGTCATCATGACGACCAACAACGTTGCAGGACGCAGCAGCACCGTCGCCGTCACGGTGATGCTGTTTCTCTTCGCCGCCGTGCCCCTCGCGGCGGGGCTGGGCGTCACGTGGTGGCGCGCTCGCGCCCTCGTCGAAGAGAATGCCCACGCGCTGCTCGCCGCCCGCGCCGACGAGCTGGTCGGCGCCCTCGACACGCGCAACCACGACGCGCTCATCTTCGCGCGTCTGCTCGCCAACCACCCCGACATCAGCGCCTACGTCGACGGCGTCAAAGATGACGCTGCTGTCAGCGCCGTCTTCGACCGCGCCCGCGCCGCCTACCCCGCGGTCATCAGCGTCGCCATCATCGACAAAGACGGCCGCGTCGTCGCGAGCAACATCGCCGAGGCCGTCGGCAGAGACATGAAGAACCGGCCGCACATCCAGCGCGTGCTCGCTGGCGAGGCCGGCGTCGGCGATGTGCGGCTGTCGCAGGTGGTGCCCGGCGCCCCCGAAATCGTGACCTACGCCGCCCCCATCGGCGACCCCGCCCGCGGCGCCTTCGTCGTCGCCATCGCCGCCGAGAGCCTGTGGGCGCCGCTGCGCCTCTCGAACGATCGCGCCGGGGCGCGCAGCTACAGCGTCGTGGTCGACGAATTCGGCATCCGCATCGCTCACAGCTTTCGCGCCGACCACATTTTTCATCCCACAGCGCCCCTTGACGCCGCCGTCGTCGACGCCGCTGCCGCCACGGGTCGCTTCGGTCCGCGCACGCGCGAATTGTTGACGCAAGTCATCGCCGAACCCGACGAACACGCCCGCGCCGTCGCTGCTGTCGTCGACGACCACGTCTACCGCTACGTCGGCGACGCCAACGACGCCGCCACCCTCAGCGTCGGCCGCCGCTGCAGCACTGTGCCGTGGACCGTGTTTTTTCAGGTGCCTGAAGAGAGCGTCTACCAGCCGCTGGCGAGCCTGTGGCGCGGCTCGGTCGGCGTCGGTTTGCTCTTGAGCTTGCTCGGCTCTGTGATGGCCTACCTCGTCGCCCGACGCACCGTGCGGCGCTTTCGCGAGATGGGCGCCTTTGCCCGCGCCCTCGCCCGCGGTGATCGCAGCGCGCGCCTGTCTGGCTTCGAGAAAGAGGCGCCCGAGGTGCTGGTGATTCTCACCGAGCTCAACAACATGGCCGACGCCATCACCCGCGAGCAGGCGACGCTCGAGGCCCGCGTCGACGAGCGCACCCAGGCCCTGCAGGGCGCCAACGCCGAGCTCGCCGCCCAGGCCGAAGAGCTCGGCGCCCAGAAGCGCGAGCTCGCGCGCAAGAACGACGCCGTCGAGCGCGCCGATCGCATGAAGAGCGAGTTTCTCGCCAACATGTCGCACGAGCTGCGCACGCCGTTGAACAGCATCATCGGCTTCACCGATCTCGTGCTCACCGACGAAGACCTCGTCGTCGACGACAAGCACAGAGTCTGGCTCACCGAGGTCAGCGGCAGCGCCCGCCACTTGCTCAATCTCATCAACGAGATCCTCGACCTGTCGAAGATCGAGAGCGGACACATCCAGCTCGACAAGCGCCCCGTCAGCGTCGCCGACGTCATCGCTGGCGCCGTCGAGACCATCCGTGTGCAAGGGCGAAAGAAGTCTCTCGATGTCAGCGTCAAAGCCGTCGACGCTGCCGTCGTCGCTGACGTCGCCCGCCTGCGACAAATTTTGCTCAATCTCTTGTCGAACGCAGTGAAGATGAGCCCCCACGGCGGCGCGATCGTCGTCCGCGCCGACGACGAAGGCGCCTTTGTCAAAGTCAGCGTCGACGACCAGGGCCCCGGCGTCGCCGCCGACCTGCTGCCGCGCTTGTTCGCGCCCTTCGTGCAGGGCGAGAGCGTGCTGACGAAGAGCCAGCAGGGCACCGGACTCGGGCTCGTCATCTGCAAGAAGCTCGTCGAGCTGCACGGCGGCGACATCGGCGTCGAGCGCGCCAGCCGCGGCGGCGCCCGCTTCTGGTTCACCGTGCCGAAGGCCAACGGCGACGCGTCGACGCCGACGGTGCTGCTGATCGCCGCGCACGATCGCCGCGATGTGCTGCGCGGCTACCTCGCCAGCGGCGGCTACGTCTGCGCCTACCCCGACGACGACGAAGACGCTGTCAACGCCGTCGCCCGCACCGCCCCCGACGCCGTCGTCGTCGACCTCATCGGCAGCGGCGAAGCCGCCCACGTGGTCGTCGACGCCGTCAGAAGAGCCGACCCCGACGTCGCCCTCGTCGTCTTCGGCGCCGGCGCCCGCGGCTTCGTCCCCAAACCGATCGAGAGCACCCGTCTGCTCGCCGAGCTCTCGCGCACGCTCGCGCCGCCGGCTCGCCTGCTCTCGATCGACGACGACCCCCGTGTCGGCGACCTGCTGCGCGAGCTGTTGCGTCCGGCTGGGTACGAGGTCGAATCGGTGCAGCGCCCCGACGAGGGCCTCGAGCGCGCGCGCGCGAACCCGCCCGACGCCATCCTTGTTGACCTCGTCATGCCCGGCCTCTCGGGCTTCGAGGTCATCGAGGCCCTCTCGGCCGCAGTGCGCACCCGCCACATCCCCGTCGTCGTCTTCACGGCCCGTGATCTGACGGCGCAAGAGAGCAGCTGGCTGCAAGGACGCGCCCGCGCCGTCGCCCGAGAAGGGCAACGTCACGGTCGACGAGCTGCTCGTCTTGGTGGGCCGCGCGGTGCGGCGGACTCCGTCAACACCGCCGACGCCCGCCCCGACGCGAACGCCCACGCAGAAGGTGGTGCTCGTCGTCGACGACCACGAGCCGAACCGCAGGCTGCTCGCCGCGTTTCTGGCTGACGAGCTCGAGGCCAACGGCGCCCGACTCGTCATCGTGGCCGACGGCGCCGCCGCCCTCGACGCCGCCAGCGACGACGTGCCCGCCCTCGTCTTGCTCGACATCGCCATGCCCGGCATGGATGGCTTCGATGTGCTCGCGCGCTTGCGCGCGTTGCCGAAGACCGCGGCGGTGCCCGTCGTGGCCGTCACCGCCCACGCCATGCCCGGCGACGAAGCCCGCGCCCGCCGCGCCGGCTTCGTCGACTACCTGACCAAACCGCTGGATCGAAAGA
>JANNAY010001159.1:0-7492 GCA_031384945.1 Deltaproteobacteria bacterium | reverse complement strand
CGCGTGGTTCCGCAGGGCGATGGACACCCTGGAGTCCTATCGCGTCCCCACGATCTAGTGGCGAACGTCCTCACCGACTGGCGGGTCGCCCTCGAAACCCTGATTCAAGGCATCAACTCTGTGCTGCCGAGCGGCGTGATGGTGACCGGCGGTCTCGCCGGCGACGGCGCACGCTTCGAGCGCACCTGGGTCCTCGACGACGCGGGCCGTCCCGCGGCATCGATGGTCACAGCCGTCGGGCTCTACGGCGAGCACGTGCGCGTGTCCCATGGGAGCAAGGGGGGCTGGGACCCGTTCGGTCCTGAGCGACTCGTGACGCGTTCGGTTGGAAACGTTCTCTACGAGCTCGATGGGCGGCCAGCACTGGAACTCTACAAGACCTACCTCGGCGAGCGCGCGGTGGGTCTCCCAGGCACGGCGCTGTTGTTTCCACTCTCTCTTCGCATGCGTGAGAGTGACCGACGGCTCGTACGTACCGTGCTCGCCGTCGACGACGTGGCCCAATCCATGACGTTCGCCGGTGACATTGAGATCGGTGCCCGAGCGCAGCTGATGAAGGCCAACTTCGACCGACTCGTCCAGGGTGCTTCCGACGCGGCGACAATGGCGTGCGACGTCGCACGCGGACAGCCCGTGCTCAGCATCGCCATCAGTTGCGTCGGACGACGCCTCGTCCTCGGACAACGGAGTGAGGAGGAGACCGCCGCCGTGCTCGACATCCTGCCTGCGGGATCCGAGCAGGTCGGTTTCTATTCCTACGGCGAGCTCTCGCCGTACGTCCGCGGTGGCCCGTGCAACCTCCACAACCAGACGATGACGCTGACGACCATCGCCGAAGCATGACGGACACCGTTCGCCACCCGACGCTCGTTCGGCAAATGAAGCGTGCGGGCTTCATCGACAACGGCGAGGCGGCCACTGCCGACCTGCTCGCGCGGGTGAGCCGCGCCTACGTCGATGCCGACGAGGACCACTACACGATGGAGCGCTCGCTCAGCATCGTGTCGGAGGAGATGGCGTCGCTCAATGAAGCCCTGCGGAAGCGATCGGACGCGATTCATGCGGCCACGCTTGAAGCGTCAATCGACGGCGTGATCGTTGTCGATTCGAATCGTCGAGTCGTCGCCCACAACCGGCGTTTCGCGGACATGTTCAGCATCAACGAGGTTCTGGGCGTCGAGTTCGATGGGATTCGCGAGAAGGTCGCTCGCCTGGTCGGTGAGCAACACCGGGACGGGTTCATCGCCCGGATCGACGAGATCAACAACGATCTCACTCTTACCTGCGTCGAAGAGCTCAATCTGGTCGACGGCAGAGTGCTCGAACGCACGACGGCGCCCGTGATCGTCGACGGCATCAACTTGGGCCGGGTCTGGTTCTTTCGCGACGTCACGGCGGCAAGACTGAGCGAGCTCGCGTTGCGACAGGCAAGAGACAACGCGGAGGCGGCTGCTCGGGCCAAGTCGGCGTTCTTGGCGAACATGAGCCACGAGATGCGCACACCTTTGAATTCCATCCTCGGCTTCGCCCGCCTCATCAACGACGAGACGGCAGACAGTCTCAGCGCTGAGCAAAGGGAGAACTTCCAATTCGTGATCAGCGCCGGCGAGCACCTTCTCTCGCTCGTCAACGACCTCCTCGATCTTCGAAACCTGGAGGTAGTGCCAGAGCGCATCCAGTGCAGCCCCGTCGTCCTTGAGTTCGCCATTGCTGAGGCTGTGTCCCTCGTTCGCCCCCTGCTCTCCACGCGAGAGCACGCCTTTGAAGTCGAGATGGAGGTGCCCGGACTCAAAGTGAGCGCCGACAGGCGCGCCCTCATCCAGATCTTGGTCAACCTGCTCTCGAACGCCGCGAAGTTCACACCAACCGGCGGCCGCATCGTGGTCTCGGCCGGTCATTGCGGCAGCGGATGCGAGTCAGAGGTTGAGGTCGTCGTGAGGGACAACGGCATCGGCATTCCCGCCGCCGCACTGCCGAGCCTCTTCACCTACTTCGCGCAGGTGAATGGGCGCGCGGACCACGGCTTGAAGGGCTCGGGCATTGGGCTCGCCCTGACCCGGTCGCTCGTCGAGCGCATGGACGGCCGCATCGTCGTCGACAGCGAAGAAGGCACCGGCAGCTCGTTTCGCGTCAACTTGAAGGCCGCATGACAGGCACTGCGCTCACAGAGACCCGCCGCGCACGTGTGCTCATCGTCGACGACGAGTTCCCAAATCGCCGGTTGCTCATCTCCATGCTGAAGCAGGAAGGCTACGAGATCATTGAGGCGGAGAACGGGCGCCGCGCGGTTGCCATCATTCAGGAGGAGCCGATCGATGTCGTGCTCTTGGATGTCATGATGCCAGTGCTCGACGGCATCGAGACCTGTCGGGTCGTCCGCCAAGAGCTCAACAAGCCGCTGCTCCCGATCGTGATGATCACCGCGCTGGCAGACCATGCCTCGCGGGCGCGCGCAAAGGCCGCCGGCGTCGACGACTTCATCACCAAACCCGTCTACAAAGACGAACTGCTCGCTCGCGTCCGCGCTCTTCTTCATGTTCAGCGACTGCACGAAGAGATCGACGAACGAAGGCGCCTTGCCGAGGCCGACGCGCGTCGTTGGCGATTGGTCTCTCGCGTCGCGAATCACGTCGCCACTGCCAACACGTTCGAGGGGATCAAAGTACGCATCGTCGACCTGCTCGAAGGCGACTTTCCCATCGACGAGATCGATTGCGGCTTTGTTGGCGATGCGGCCGGCGAGTCTGACGTCAGCGCCAAGCTGTTGGCGCTGATCGGCCGCAGTCGCGCCGGTGAGCCGAACACGAGCGGCACACTCTCCTTCGAGCAAGAAGCGGACGGTTGCCTCTTCCTCCCCCTCGCAACCGCCGTCGCCTTTGATGGTGGCCTGTTGATCAAGCCGCGCACAGCAGCCAGCGCAACGGATCGCCTGCTCCTTGACGGGCTGGCGCCTCACCTGGGCAACGCGATCGCGCGCGTGCGCCTGCTTCGAGCCAATGAGCACATCGCGCAGTCACGTGACCGGCTCGCTGCGATGTTGGCTCATGATTTCAAGAGTCCTCTTTCGGTCATCAAGATGAATCTCGAGATGATTCGGAGCACCGTCGCTTTCGAAGACCAGGACGCCGGCGGCGCCATCGACGACTCCGTGACTGCTTCTGACCAGATCTTGCGGATGGTGCTCGACCTGATCGACATCAACCGCGCCGAGGGCGGTCTGCTGCCCTTCTCGCCGCAGGTCGGCGACCTCGGTGCCGTCGTGCGTGCAGCGACCGCGCCCTTCGCGCGCATCGTCGAACAGGCTGGCGCCCGTCTCGTGTTCGGGATCTCGCCTCAGGTGCGTGCCGCCGCCTTTGACGAGGCGCTCATCGTTCGCGTTCTGCAGAACCTTCTGGTCAACGCTGCGCGCTTCGTGCAGCGGGGAGGAGTCGTGGAGGTCGGCACCGTTCAGGACGCCGATGGGGTGGCGATCACAGTGGCAAACGATGGTCCCCCCATCGCCGCCGAACGCCGCCAAGCGATTTTTCGAAAGTACGGCATGGTCAGCGACGACGCCCAAACAGCAAATCGCGGCTTGGGCCTGCATCTGTGCGCCCTCGTCATCGAGCGACACGGCGGGACGATCAGCGTCGACGATCGCGTCGGCGGCGGCGTCTCGTTCACCATTCGCCTACGCAGTGCCCTCTGACATCGCGCGGGCGCCCGCGAACCGCTGCGCACGGCGCTCGAGGTAGGCGCGAAACGAACGTGACGGGTTGCCCGTCAGCTGGCGCACGGTGTCAAGCACGGCTTCAGCGTCGCCGCGGGCGAGGCCTGTGTGCAGCACGGTCTGGACGATGGCCTGCACGATCGGCAGCTGTTGCTTGCGCCAGAGGTGCCAGATGTAGCCGGGCACGCTGGCCGGCTCATAGGTGATGGGGCGGCCGAGCACGGCGGTGAGCAAGGCGGCGACGTCGGCGAACGTGTGCGCCTCGGGCCCGGTCAGGGTGTAGGCCATTTGCAGGTGGCGGTCGCGGTCGACGAAGACGGTGACGGCGACGTCGGCGATGTCGAGCACGTCGAGAAAGGCGACGCGGCCTTGTTTGGCGGGCACGTAAAGCCGGTTGTCGTCGACGATGTCTTGTCGGTAGGCGGTCTCGAGGTTCTGCGCGAAGAACCCCGGCCGCAGCACGGTGTGATCGTTTTTGCCCGCGAGATGCAGCTCGACCTTGCGGTGCGGCACCCACGAGTGCTGCTCGGCGCCCGCGACCGAGAGAAAGACGATGTGCGCGACGCCGGCCGCGCGGCAGGCGTCGATGAAGGGGCAGAGGTTGTTCTCAACGTCGGCCATCGCCGGCGGGCGCAGCAGAAACACCGCCTCGACGCCGTCGAGCGCCGCCGCCCATGTCGCGCGGTCGGCCAGGTCGAGGTTGACGTGCTGCGCGCCCTGAAAGCGCGCCTCGGCCTTCTGGGTGTTTCGACTGCCGACGAGCACCGGCAGACCTTTGGCGAGACAGGCGTCGGTGACGACGCTGCCCACCGTGCCCCCCGCCGCCGTGATGAGCAGCTTGCCCTTCATCGTTCTGCCTCTCGCCTGCCTTCGGCAAGGGTAGCTGCGGTCGCCATGCCTGCGAAGGACAAAGCAGGCGTGAGCGACCCGCGCCGCCGATCCAGCCCGCGCGCAACCTCGACAAGGGACCGGCATCTCACATCTGAAGATTTGAAAGTTTGCATATGTGAATCGGACGGCCCATGGTGACCACATGCCCTTTCGACGCCTTGCCCAGCGCGAGCTGGCCGCGCTCTTTGCCGTGCTGGCCCATCCCCTGCGGCTGGGGCTCGTCTTCGCCCTCGCTGACGGTGAGCGAGACGTGACGTCGCTGGTCGCCGATACGCAGTCGACGCAGACGGCGGTTTCGCAGAGCCTGGCGAAGCTGCGCGCCGCGCGGCTCGTCATTGAGCGTCGCGAGGCGCGTCACGTCTACTACTCACTTGCGTTGAGCGGGCTGCCCGAGTGGCTCGACAACGCCTACGCGCTGCTCGCCAGCGAGACCGCGCAAGCCGCCGAGCTGAAAGACGTGATCGAGCGGGCGCGCGCCGCGAGCTCTGCCCGCGGTCGTTCAAAGACGCGAGGGCGCTCATGATCCGCCAGGCGACACTCCAAAGGTTCCTCTCCGCAAAGCCTCCACGTCACCTTTGGAGCCTCGTCGCATCATGACCACCGACCTCTCACGCGTGGCGGCCGCGGTCAGCGCCGCCGGCCACTTCGTCGGCGTCGACTTCGACGAAGACGAGATCGTGCGGCGGCTCGACGCCGAAGACGGCGACGTCGATGAGCTTGCCGCCTTCTCTGCGGGCGCACGCGCCATCGGCCTTCGCGTCATTCCGTGGCGCGGCCCCGTGCACGACATCGTCGACGGCCGCGCCGGCGCCTGCGTCGTCATCAGCGACAAAGACGGCGGCGTCGTCGTCGTCGAGGCCGTCAAACATCGCACCACCGTGGTCATTCGCGGCGTCGCCTCGGTGGTCGACGCCGACGGTCTCGCCGCCCTCGCCGGCGCCGTCGACGTCGAAGGCGCTTCGGTCGTCGCCGCCGCACCGATGGCCAGCGTGGCCCATCACGCGTCGCCGTGGCAGCGCACCTTTGCCCTCGCTCGACTCGAACAAAAAGACATCGCTGTCGTCGTCGCCTACGCCGTCGCCATCGGCCTCGTCAGTCTGGTGACGCCGCTCGCGGTGCAGGCGCTGGTGTCGTCGCTCGCGCTCGGCACCGTCGTGCAGCCGGTCATCGTGCTCTCTGTCGTCGTCGTCGTCGCGCTGTTGGTGGCGGGGCTCTTGCGCACGCTGCAGCTCTACGTGACCGAGATGGTGCAGCGGCGGCTGTTCGCGCGCCTCGTCGCCGACCTCGCGTGGCGGTTGCCGCGGCTGGTGCCGCAGGCGGGCCGCGACGACAGCAAGTTCGTCAACCGCTTCTTTGACGTTGTCACGCTGCAGAAGTCGGCGGCCTCGCTGATGCTCGACGGTCTCGGCCTCGCGTTGGAGATCGGCGTCGGCCTGGCGCTGCTGGTGCTCTACAGCGACGTGCTGTTGGCGTTCGCCGTCTTGTTGTGCTTCGCCCTCGTCGTCGTCTTCGCGATGGGGCGCGGCGCGGTCAAGACGAGCATCGACGAGAGCTACCGCAAGCACGACGTCGCCGCGTGGTTCGAAGAGCTGGCATTGCACCCGACGGTGTGGCGCGGGCGCAGCGCGCGCGGGCTGGCCGTGGCCCGCGGCGAAGCCCTCGCCCATGGCTACCTCGGGGCGCGCGCCGCGCACTTTCGTGTGTTGCTGCGCCAGGCCACCGGCCTCTACGTGATCCAGGCGCTGTCGGCGGCGGCGTTGCTCGGCGTCGGTGGTGCGCTGGTGCTCGACGGGCAGCTCACCCTCGGCCAGCTGGTCGCCGCCGAGCTCGTGGTCTTTGGTTTGCTCGCGGGGCTCGCCAAGCTGCCGAAGCAGTTGGAGACGGCGTACGACCTGCTCGCCGCCATCGACAAGATCGGCGCCCTCGTCGACCTCGACGTCGACAACGACGTGGGCGCCGACGTCGGCGCGCGCGCCCTCGGCTTCGCGGTCGACGGCGCGGTCGTCGGTGGCATCTCGTTCATCCCGTTCTCGGTCAAATCGGGCGAGCACGTCGCGCTGTTCGGACCGTCGGGCTGCGGCAAATCCACGTTGATCGACGCCCTCGTCGGCGCCCGCGACGTCGACGCCGGCCGCGTCAGCGTCGACGGCGACGATGTGCGCAACCTGTCGTCCGAGTCGCTGTGCGATCGCGTGGGCCTCGCTCGCGATGTCGAGATCTTCGCGGGCACGTTGGCCGAGAACCTGCGCGCCGGCCGACGCGCCCTGCGGCCGCGCGACCTCGTCGAGGTGCTGCGCGTCGTCGAGCTCGACGGTCCGCTGTTGTCGCGTCCTGAGGGGCTCGGGCTGTCGTTGCAGCACACGCGCAGCGGTCTGAGCCGCAGTGAAGAGCAGCGCTTGATGATCGCGCGCGCCCTGTTGGGTGCGCCCGGACTCGTCATCGTCGACGGCGGCTTCGACGACGTCGACGCTGACGCCGCGCGACGCATCATCGGACGCGTGCGCCGGCACTTGAAAGACACCACCCTCGTCGTCGCGACGTCGCGGCCTGAGATCGCTGCTGCGCTCACCCGGTCGGTGACGCTGAAAGAACCAGCATGAGCCCCAGCGCCTTGCGCCTGCATTCGCGTTCGCCGCCGCTGGTCGCCGTCGTGCGCACCGACGGCAGCGCCCGCGTCGCCGCCATCGTCGTCGCCGCGGTCTTCTTCGTCGCCGTCGTCGGCGCCATCGCCTTGCCGTGGCAGCAGACGGTGCATGGCAGCGGCCGGGTGGTGGCGTTCTCACCCGTCGAGCGCCACCAGCGGTTAGAGGCCCCGCTCGACGGCCGCGTGGTGCGCGTGCTCGCGCTCGAGGGGCAGCTGCTCGAAGCCGACGACGTCGTCGTCGAGATCGC
>JANNAY010001153.1:0-5473 GCA_031384945.1 Deltaproteobacteria bacterium | reverse complement strand
GGCGACGACGGCGGCGGCGGCGCGGGCGCGCCCGTCGTTGAAGCGGTCGAGCTTGCCGAGCGACTCGCGGGCGTCGCCGACGTCGTCGACGCGAGCGGCTTCGGCGAGGGTCAACAACAGCCGCGCCTCAGTGTCGATGGCGGCGCGCTCGGGACCTTCACCGCTGTGCTTGGCGTGCTCTTGCGCGAGGGCGACGTCGGTTGAGAGCGCTTGCGAGTCGCCCTTGGCGAGGTCGATCGCAGCGGCCGCGAGGTCGGCCTCGGGGGGCACGGGGTCTTTCGACTTCAAGGCGACGACGGTGGCGGTGGCCTCGGCCAACAATTTTTCGCCCGCCGTCGTCGACGGAAACAGCGCAGCGGCACTCATGTCGAGGTGACCGAGCTGCTCTTTCAAGCGGTTCTCGTCGAGCAGCGACTGCGCGCGCGCGGTCAGCAGGCGCGCGCGCCACGCTTGTGCCTGCGGCAGCTCGGCGTGCGGCAAGAGCGCCGACAGCGCGCTCTCGCGGCGATCGTCATCGTCACTCTTGAGGGCGTCTTGGGCGACGGTGGCGATGCCTGTGTCGAGGCCGGCGCCGCTGCCGTTGGCGGCGATGGCGATGACGCCGATGACAATGACGACGACGACGGCGCCGATGCCGGCGGCCATCATGGTCTTGCGCCGCTTCTGCCATGCCAACACCGGGTCATCGTCGTCGAGGTCGCTGACGTCGAGGTCAGCCTCAGGCGATGGCTCGGGTGGGCGCTTGTTCGGTGCAGACGGTTGGCGCACGGCCTGCGGCGCCAACGTGATCGGCGGCGCCGTCGGCGACGGCACCTGCTCGATCGGCGACGGCAACGGCGCCGGCTGCGGAATCGGGATCGCCTGAAACGTGCCCGTCTGCGTCGCCGTCAGCTGGATCGATGGCATCTGCGACTGCGTGACGGACTTCTGCGCAGCCTCGGCCGCCTCGACGACCTGGAAGAACGACGTCAACTCGGCGATCTCGCCCAGCTTCTTCCACGATTTGCCGGTGCGTGAGATCTCGTCGTCGCGGCCGACTTTGCGCTCGACGATCCACTTTTGCAGCGTCGTCAACTCGCGAAAGCGAAAGGTCTGGCCGTCGGTCTTCTTGACCATCCACTCGCCGCCCGAGCCGGCCGTCGACGGCGGCGCAGCCACCGGCGCCGGAAAAGACCCGAGCGTCGGCGTCTCGGTCGACGGTCGCTTCAGATCGCTCGATGGCTCTTTCGAGACGATCTGCCCCGACGGCAACACCTTGAACACGTAACTGCACGACGAGCACTTCACCGTCGTGCCGCCATTGGCGACCCGGGCGTCATCAAGCTCGTATTCCGTACCGCAGCGGCCGCAGCGAACGTCCATGACGGCGTGGATACCCCAGCCTTGACGTCGACAACAGCCTTCGTGTCGGTTTTTGTCGCTCAGCGCCGCTGCTGGTCGATGCCGCCCAAAAAGTAGAAGAGATCGAGAAAAGACATCAGGCGCTCCGCATCTGGGCAGTGAGCAGCGCGACGACGTCGACGGCGCCCATGCCTGTTGCGTGATCGACGGCAGCGCGGCCGACGTTGTCGACGACGTTGGCGTTGGCGCCCGCCGCCAACAGGCGCTCGACTGCCGCTGTGCGGTTGAAGGCGGCCGCCCACATCAGCGGCGTGCGGCCGTCAGGCCCGGCTTCGTTGACGTCGATGCCGGCGGCAACAATGGCTTCGATGACAGCGACGTCGCCTTTGAACGCTGCGCCGTCGAGGGATGAGAGCCCGCGTACGTTGCGGGTGTTGCGCGCGCCCCGCCTGAGAAGATCGACCACGGCATTCACCTGTCCGTGATAGGCGGCGAGCATCAGCAGGCTGTCGCCTTTGTGGTCGACGACATTGACATCGTCGACGGCGGCGACGTTGCCGGTGCGGGCGGCGACCGCGGCTTGTTCGGCGTTCATTTCTGCACCTTCTTCGCCTTGACGGCGGCAGTCAGGCGGACGCCGAGGTCTCTGTCGGCCGCGGCGAAGTACGAGATTGAGCGGTCGACCACGCCGGGCAAGGTGACCTGGGCGAGGCCGCCAGCGAGGTTGTCGACGAGGCGCGCCTGCTCGTCGGCTTTCATCACCCGGTAGAGCATGCCCGCTTGCACGAAGTCGCTGTCTTCTTTGTGCAGCGGTTGCGGCTGCGCCCGACCATCACCGCTGACGGTGAAGCCCTCGGTCGTCGTCGATGTCGGCGCCGGGCCACCGCGCGAGTTCGGCGCGTAGTTCGGGCCACGGCCGCCGTTGTCGTCGAAGCGCATCGCGCCGTCGCGGCCGTAGTTGCGCGCGCCGTCTCGCACACCTTGCGGCGCGTTCACCGGGATGCGCGTGTGGTTGGTGCCGAGGCGGTAGCGGTGCGCGTCGCCGTAGGCGAACAAGCGTGCCTGCAGCATGCGGTCGGGCGAGGGGCCGATGCCGTCGACGAAGTTGCCGGGATCAAAGGCGCTCTGCTCGGTGGCAGCAAAGTAGTTGTCGGGCACGGCGTTGAGCGTGAGCGTGCCGACCGTGATCAACGGGTAGTCTTGATAGGGCCACACTTTCGTGACGTCGAACGGGTTGAAGCGATAGGTGCTCGCGTCTTTCTCGGGCATCACCTGAATCTTCAGCGTCCACGACGGAAACTCTTTGCGCTCAATGGCGTCGTAGAGGTCTTTCTGGTGAAATGCCGGGTCTTTGCCGGCGATGAGCGTCGCCTGCTCTGAGGTTAATGACTTGATACCCTGGTTGGTCTTGAAGTGAAATTTCACCCAGTACCGTTCACCATCTTTATTGCTCAATGAAAAGGTGTGCGAGCCAAAGCCATCGGTGTGCCGCAGCGTCGCTGGGATGCCGCGGTCGCCGTGCAACCAGATGAACTGGTGCGTCGCCTCGGGCGTGTGGCTGAAAAAGTCCCACGCATTGTTGGGCTCTTGGCGATTGGTGAACGGGTCGTACTTCTGCGAATGAATAAAGTCTGGAAACTTGATGCCATCGCGCAGAAAGAAGATGGGCGTGTTGTTGCCGACGATGTCGAAGTTGCCGTCTTCGCTGTAGAACTTCAGCGCGAAGCCGCGTGGATCGCGCACGGTGTCGGCGGCGCCTTTGCTGCCGGCGACCGTCGAGAAACGCAGAAACGTCTTGGTCTTCTTGCCGACGGCCGAGAACAGCGCGGCACGCGTGTAGGTCGTGATGTCATGGGTGACGACGAATTCGCCGTAGGCGCCGCTGCCGACGGCGTGCACGACGCGCTCTGGAATTCGCTCGCGGTTGAAGCGGGCCAGCTTCTCCAACAGGTGGTGGTCTTGCAGCAGCGTCGGACCCTGCGGTCCCGCTGTCTGCGAGTTGGCGTCGTCGGCCACGGGCGCCCCGCCTTCTGTGGTGAGTGCCGTCGCCAGCGAGGTGGTGTTCGTCTTGCTCATGCACTTGAAGATGCGCGGCGAGCGCCGTTCGTTCCAACACCGCTTTCAGCTCACACTGACAGTGTAGGGCTATCAGTGACGAAGACCTCGCCCAGCTCTCAACAAGCGCTCAAAGGTCAGTCGGCGAACTTCTTGGCGTAGCCCTCGCGCATGACGGCGCCGACGGCCTCGAGTGCGAGGGTGCGGGTCGACGCCTTGCGCCAGACCAGCGCCAGGGTGCGGCTCGGCTCTTTGATGAAGGGTCGGATCGCCAGCGGCGAGTGCCGGTTCTCGACCGAAACAGCGATGCGCGGCAGCAGCGTGACGCCGGCGCCGCCCGCGGCCATCTGCACCAGCGTCTGCAGGCTGGTGGCGCGCAGGCCCGCTTCGTCAGCGCCAGCCCTGGCGCAGACGGCGAGGGCCTGGTCGCGAAAGCAGTGCCCGTCGTCGAGCAGCAGCACCGTCTCGCCGGCGAGGTCTTCAGGGCGAATGCGCTGCTTCTGCTTGATGAGCGGATGGGTCGGTGGCGCAGCAAAGACGAACGGATCTTTGCCGATGACCACGTGAGGCAGCGCGGCGAAGTCGGCGTCGAGAGCGACGATGGCTGCGTCGAGGCCGGCGTCGTCGAGTGACTTCTTCAAGAACGGCGTCTTTTCTTCGATCCACAGCAGGCGCAGGCGGGTCATGCGCTTGCGCAAGAGCGGCGCGACCTCAGGCAAGAGGTACGGCGCCAGCGTGGGAATCACGCCGAGCTTGAGCTCGCCGGCGAAGGGGTCGGCAAAGGCGCGGGCGGCGTCGACGAAGTCGTCGGCCGCGACGCAGAGGGCGCGGGCGCGGGCGACGACGACTGCGCCGGCGTCGGTGAGGGCGACGTGGCGCTTGTCGCGCTCGAAGAGCTTCACGCCGATCTGCTCTTCGACGAGCGCGATCTGCGCCGACAACGACGGCTGAGACACCGCGCAGGCCGCCGCAGCTTTGCGAAAGCTCTTCTGCTCGGCGACGGCGACGACGTACTGCAGCTGCCGCAGCGAAACCGGATGAGGCTGAAGCTTCATTGTCGACCTTGGTGAAAGGCCGAGCCTATCGCGGTCTGCGGCTCAGGCGCGGGCGGCGATAAAGGCGGCCGCGCGGGCAAAGACGTCGTGGCGCTCGCCGTCGACGCTGACGATGTGGGCCGTGCGCTCGAGCCAGACCAGCTCTTTGTCGACGCTGCCCACGCCATCGACGACGGTGGAGGCGGAGACGGGCCGCACGGTCTTGTCTTTGCGGCCCTGCATCACGAGAAGCGGGCGTTCGACGCGCGGCAAGAGCGCCTTCACATCGTGTTGAAAGGCGAGGATCTCGCGGACCGTGCGCAGCGGCGTGTGCGTGTAGCTCCACACTTCTTTGAGCTGGCTGACGTCGACGAGGTCGGGGTTTCGCTCTTCGTATTTGGGAAAGAAGCGCAGCGGCAGCACCGGCGCCAGGTGCGTGAAGAGCGCGAGGCGGTTGACCATCAGCGCCGGCGCGAGCGCGACGACGCCAGCGACGTCGGCGCCGGCGGCGTCGAGGTCGGCGACCAGCGAGAGCGCGACCAGCCCGCCCATCGACTGGCCGACGATGAAGACCTTGCGCTTGTTGGCACGCAGCGCGCGCAGCGACGTGCGGGCCGCCGCGATCCAGTCGTGTCGCGTGGCGTGCTCGAGGTCGCGGTGGTGCGTGCCGTGCCCAGGCAACAGCGGTGCGTCGACGCTGTAGCCGAGACCGCGCAGGTGCTCGCCGAGGCCACGCATCTCGGTGGGCGCGCCGGTGAGGCCGTGCAGCAGAAGCACGCCGACGTCGTTGCCGTCGTAGGCAAAGGCGCTGGGATCGAGGTGCGGATAGACGGGCACGCCGAACAGTACGATCTCGCTGGTCTTTCCGACGCTGGTCGCGCGATCTTTGCCCCCTATGTTTGTCATCGCGCTCGTGCTCGCCGCCGCGCCCACCGTCGGCGATGCCCGCCTCATCACTGAGCTCGTCGGCAGCGCAGCCACGCAGCCGAAGACTGTCGACGTCGTCACCGGCGAAGACCTGCGTCGCGCCGTCGACCTCGAGG
>JANNAY010001136.1:0-3507 GCA_031384945.1 Deltaproteobacteria bacterium | reverse complement strand
GGCGTGGTTGTAGCCAGACAACGTCCCATGATGCTCGCGCTCTGCCTCCTTCTCGCGACGACGACGACGACGGAGCCTGCGCCCGCGCCGCGGCCGCTGCCGTCGCGGCTCGAGCCCCTCGCGGGCAGCGAGTTCGACGTGAGCCTGCAGCTCGGTGTGGCGGCGCAGCGCAACAGCTTCGAGGGCACGCCGGTGCGGACGCTGGGTCCCGGCGGCGGGCTGCAGCTGCGCTGGGGCGTGACCGACAACGTCGAGCTCGCGCTGCCGCTGCTGGTCACCGGCAGCGTGCGGCTGTTCGACGACGAGGTGCGCCCGTTCGCCACCATCGGCTTGACGGGCATCGGCTACAGCAACGCGCAAGGCATCGTCGGCAGCGGCATCGCCCGCGTCGGCGCCCGCTTCGGCGACGGACCCGTCGCGTTTTCCGTCGACGCCACCGCCATCGCCGAACGCGGCTTCGGCGCCCTCCCCGCCGAAGGCGAAGGTGAAGGCGAGGGCGAATTCTTCGACGACGCCGTCGACTTCGGCGGCTCCGTCGGCGTCGGCGTCGGCGTCGCCGTCAACGACGCCGTCAGCGTCGGCGGCACCGCCCGCGTCGCTGCCGTGGGCGACCGCGTGCGCGTCCAGATCGGCGGCTTCGATTCCACGCCGTGCTCGCCGGCGCTTCGCTGGCACGCGCTCTCGTGGCTCAGCGTCGATCTGTGGCCGTTCACCATCGTCAGCGTCACCGGCGGCGACGTCGCCAACCGCAGCGTCGTCGTCGGCGCGCTCGCCGGCGTGACGGTGGCGACGTGGCCAGAGCCCCGCGCCCGCCGCGGTCCTTGAGACCTGGAGTCGTCATGCGCCCGCTGTCGCCATCGCTGCTCGTGTCGCTGCTCCTGTCGCTGCTGCTGTCGCTGCTGCTGTCGTCGTCGTCGGCGTCGGCGGCCACGCTGTCGGTGCCGTGCACGCCGATGGCCGGCAGCTGCGACGTCAAGCCGCTGCACAGCGCCATGGCCGCCGCCAAAGCCGGTGACAGCGTCGTCGTCGCCGCCGGCCGCTACCGCCTCAAGTCGCAGCTGCGCATCACGCTGACGTCGACGCGCGAGGCCCCGTTCACGCTGCGCGGCGCCGGCGCCAGCACCGTGCTCGACGCCGGCGACCTTCACCTCGACGCGCTGCCGGCCGTTGGCGCCGTGGGGAGCCAGCCTCCCTTCGCGCGCGACAACGGCACCGTGCAGATCGAGGGATCTCAGCATGTTGTGGTGCGCGACCTGACGGTGGTCAACTCACACCAACAGGGCATCACGGTACGTGACTCTTCAGATGTGGTGATCGAGCAGGTAAACACCGACTTCACCTTCTCCAGCGGCATCGGCGTTTGGGACACGCAGAACGACGGAAACGGCACCGAGCGCATCCAGATTCGCAAGTGCGCGGTGCGGCACGCCAACCAGCTGCGCCTCCAACACCCGGGCTACGACGACACAGAAGCACCCCACGAAGCCGTCTCCATCGGCGGCGCCGTCGACTTCGTCATCGAAGACAACGTCGTCAGCGACGGCTTCAAGGAAGGCATCGACGTCAAAGAGACCAGCGCCCGCGGCGTGGTGCGCCGCAACACGGTCACCAACATGGCCCGGCAGGGCATCTACGTCGGCGCCTGGGGCGGCACGCTCGACAGCATCACCGTCATCGAGAACACCGTGCGCGACAACGGCGGCGCCGGCATCGTGCTTGGCGTCGAAGACAAGAACGCCATCAACCAAAACATCCGGGTCGCGAAAAACACCGTCGAGAATAATCAGGGCACAGGCATCTGGCTGTCACGTTTTGGTGACGGCCCGCAGCGCAACATCATCATCGAATCGAACACCGTGCGAAACAACGGCTGGGGCGCCCCCGACCGGGGCGACAAGCACTTCTGGATCCCGGGCGGCATCTGGATCCACAGCACCCAGGTGCGCGGGCTGCGCGTCAGCGACAACGACGTCGCCGACAACGCCGGCTTCCAGCTGGGTTGGAGCGTGACGGCAGCCCGCCAGAAAGACCGCTGCTCCGCAGCCGTCGTCGTCGACGCCATCCGCGTCAAAGGCGCCAACGCCGCTGGCGCCGTCTTCGGCTGGGGCGACAACGACCGCGTCGCCGTCAACGACCTCGACGCCGCCTCCTTCGCCGGCTGCGCCCCTTGATCGCCTTCGCTCCGTGTTCCGCGGAGAAGAGGTGGGGCGGCGTGGACACGCCGCCCCCTTTTCGCTGCGGAAACACAGCGTTGCCGGGGCGGGGTGAAGTTGGCACCACCGCCGCCATGAAGAACGTCGTCTCTCTCGTCGCTGCTGTGTGGATGATCTCGTCGTGCGCGTCGACGCCAGAGCCTGTGAAGGCGACGTCGACGACCGAGGCGCGCAGCGACGCCGACATCGCGCTCGATGAAGGACGCAAGCCCGACGTGCTCGTCGCGTTCGCTGGCGTGAAGCCGGGCATGAAGGTCGCCGACCTCGGCGCCGGCGGCGGCTACACCAGCGAAGTCCTCGCCCGCGCCGTTGGCGAAGGCGGCGTCGTCTACAGCCAGAACAACCCGTGGCTCGTCGAGAAGTTCGCCAACAAGCCGTGGACCGAGCGGCTCGCCAAGCCCGTGATGAAGAACGTCGTGCGCGTCGAGCGCGAGTTCGACGATCCGATTCCTGCTGAGGCGAACGACCTCGACGTCGTCGTCGACATCCTGTTTTACCACGACACCGTGTGGCTCAAGACCGACCGCGCCGCGATGAACAAGGCCATCTTCGATCACCTGAAGAGCGGCGGCGTCTACGTCGTCGTCGACCACAGCGCCAAAGACGGCGCCGGCGTCGCCGAAGCGCAGACCACGCACCGCATCGAACAGTCCGTCGTCATGAGCGAGATCCTCGGCGCCGGCTTTGTCCTCGACGAAGAGAGCAACGCGTGGCGCGAGCCCTCTGACGACAGAACGTGGAACGCGTCGCCCGGCGCCGCCGGCGAGAAGCGCGGCCACAGCGATCGCTTCGCGATGCGTTTCAAGAAGCCCTGATTCACAACCCGGGTTGTGCATCACAAACGACGACGCCCCCGACGACCTTGTGGCCGTCGGGGGCGTCTCTCTGTCTGCGCCTTAGAAGCAGATCCAGTTGACGACGCAGCTCGCCGAGATGTTCTTGTTGTACTGGCAGCCGAAGTTGAGCGACGTGCCCGTCGCGATGCGATCGAGGTGAACCATGGTCGCGCTCGACGACGCGCCGTTGGCGGCCGGCACCGTCGCTGAGCGGCTGAGCAGGGTGGTGACGCCGCCGATGGTGTGAATGACGCCGATGGCGAGGTCGGCCGACACCTGGTCTGCGGCGACGAAGCCGGTGACAGTCACCTGACAGTTGAGGTCGCGATCGGCAGTGACGACCTCACCGCAGCCGATCGGCGTCACACCGCCAACACCGTTGCCGGTCACGTCGCACGCCGACGTGAAGACGTTGGCGCCGCCGCCCGCCGGACCCTCAGGACCCTCAGGACCCTCAG
>JANNAY010001094.1:0-3585 GCA_031384945.1 Deltaproteobacteria bacterium | reverse complement strand
GCCGACCTCGCTGCCGGTGCGGGCGACGGCGCGCAGGGCGCCCACGGTCTGCTCGGCGTCGTCGTAGCGCTTCTCGCGCTGCTGCTGCGCCAGGCGCCACTCGAGCAAGGGCTTCGGGTCTTTCATCGTGGGCAGCCACGTCAGTGTCTCTTCCAAGGCGACACCCACCCCGCGCTCGGCGGCGGCGACGCGGGCGCCGACCTCTGCGTCTTTGCCGTCGAGGGGTGATGTCAACAGCTTGAGCTGCGCAGCGGCGAATTCGACGTCGCGGTCAACGAGGGCCAGCTCGATGGCCTGCCGGCGGTGCACGGCGCCAGCGTCGTCGAGGGCGATGACGTCGTTGGCGCAGGCGCGGGCTTCGATGTGCCGGCGCTCTTTCAACAACACCGCACACAGCTGCGCCGCATCGACGGCCCGCGTGGGCACGGGCAGCGCGAGGCGCCGCAGGGCCGGATCGGGCGTGCGCCGGGTGACCTCGGCGACGACGCTGCCGCCGCCGTCCCAGACGGCGCGGTACTCGAGCAAGCCCTGGCGCGGGTGGCCGATGGCGAAGAGGGCGCGGGCGGCCTCGAGGTGACCGGCGCGCAGCGCGGGCCACAGCACGACGGCGCGGTTGGCGAAGCGCAAGGCGCGCCACGGATCGTCGTCGTGGCGGGCGGCGACGGCGAGCTCGGCGGCGTAAGAGGCGTCGCCGGGGTGGGCGGCGAGAGCGCCTTCGAGCACGACGACGCGGTCGACGCCGCCTCTGACTTCTTCGTCGAGGGCGTACCGCCAGTCGCCGACGGCCATGGGTGTCACCGCCGAAGAGACACCCACCCCCACGACGAGCGCCGCCACCGCCGCCGCTGGCGACAACGACAGCAGCGGCGACCGCTTCTCGGCGAGGCGCCCGCCCAACAGCCCGAGGCAGAGCGCGGCGAGGCCGAGGCCCGCCGGCGTCTCGAGGGCGAAGTCGAAGATGTCGCCGATGAGCAAAAAGGCCAGCGCCGGCAGCGCGCACAGCTCAGCGGGCGTCCGCAGCTGCCGCAGCACGACGATGCCGACGGCGACGGCGGCGAAGACGACGACGAGGCCGGCGACGACGCCGTGATCGCTCAAGGTCTGCAGCAGCAGGTTCTCGGGGTGGCTGTAGGTCAGCGTGTTGTCGAGCTCGTGCGACCGCAGCACCGACGGAAAGGCGACGCCAAAGGCGTTGTTGCCGACGCCGACGAAGGGCTCGATCACGGCGACGCGCAGGGCCGGCGCCCAGAGAAAGATCTTCAGGCGCTGCGTGTCTTGCGCTTCGCGCGAGAGCGCGGCGATGGCGCTGTCGCCGAGAAAGACGACGCCGGCGACGACGAGCACGACGACGACGACGGGGGCGATGACGACGGCGCGCTTGAAGTGCGGCGCTTCGCGCTGGCGCAAGAACACCGCGGCGCCGATGACGACGCCAGCGGCGAGAGCGAGGATGCCGCCCTTGCTCATCGTCGAGCAGGTCAACAACGCCAACGCGACGCCGGCGGTGCCGAACCAGGTGGCCTCGACGCGGGCCCGCAGTGTGACCGCCCGCAGTAGGCACAACAGCGCGAGCGCCCCGCACACGCGAGCCCGGTGGTTGGGGTTCACGGGCACACCGACGACATCGAGCACGCGGGGAATTCCCACCGCCTGGGCGAACAGCACGGCAAAGGCGGTGACGAAGGCGACGACGAGGATGGCGCGGAAGGTCCACAAGCGGCCGTCGCGCGAGCGTGTGCCCCAGGCGACGACGACGACGACGACGACGGCGAACAGCAGGCGCAGCAGCGCCAGCGCCGACTCGGGCGGATCGAACGACATCACGCTGCGCACGCTGTCAGCGACGACGGGGTCGAGCAGCGCGCGCGTGCGCGTCAGGCGATCGAGGCTCTCAGGGGCGAGCAGCGCGTGCACCGCAGCGGGCACCGGCAGCAGCGACAGCGCCGTCAGCAGCGCCCCCAGCAGCAGCGGCAGCGCCACGATCGGCAGCGCCAGCGGGCGCTTCGCTCTGACGCGGTCGACGACGACGATGACGGCGGCGACGACGGCAACGGCGAGCACGACGACGTGGGCGATGGCGGGCACGCCAGCCAACAGCACGATGGCGAGGCCCACGGCGGCCGCGGCGACGACCGGCGCGACGAGGGCACCAGAAGCGCCGGAGCGAGTGCCTGGGCGCTGTTGGGGCACGCGCTATTTTCCGAGCACGACCATGACCCACACGTCGTAGAGCGCGTGGGTCCAGGCGGCGATCGCGAAGCCGCGCGCCTGAAAGATGGCCGCGAAGACGACGCCGGCGAAGAAGCGAAAGACAAAGGCGCTCATGGTGAAGGGCTCGCCCATGTTGCCGAGATGGTGCACCGCCGAGAAGATCAGGCTGCTGACGACGAGGGCGATGGCGGCGGAGGCTGCGCGCGGCAGCCCACCGACCTTGTTGAGCCCCCAGAACAGGCCGCCCATGAGGAACAGGCGGAAGACCAGCTCTTCGTAGAGCCCCGCGCCCGATGAGAGCACCAGCTTGGTGATCAAACCGGGGTGTGCGCCGTCAGCAACAGCAGCGTTGGCACCGGCGGCGAGCAGGCCCTTCATGCCGGTGACGTCGATGAGGCCGTTGACGACGGCGCCGACGAAGACGGCGTAGACGGCGCTCTCGAGCAACATCAGCGGCAAGACCCGCGGGTGCAGCTCTTCGCGCTGGCGCAGCGCGAACACGAGGCCAATGAAGCCCACCAGCAGCGCGCCGTTGAAAGCGAGGTAGGCGAGCATGTTGCCGCGCATCACGAGGTTGAGCGCGTCGGTGATGAAGTCGACGCCGTTGCGCACGCCGCCGGTGGCGAGGATGCCCACCTGGTAGGCGATGAACAGCGGCATGACCGCGACCGCGGCGGTGCGGGCCGATTTCGACTGCTGAAAGTACTGCCGCACCGGCGACAGGCTCTTCGTGGTCGTGGTCATCGAGGCTCCTTGTGCTGTTCTAGGGACAAAACGTTCAACGTGCGAGCGGCCTTCCGGGTTCGCATCACATGTGAGGACACCGTCGCGTCGTCGAGGTTCTTTGCTTTCGCCACGTCGTGCGGCAGACCGATGACGCGATGCAGATAGGCAAATGGAAGATCGATCCACCCGTGATGTTGGCGCCGATGGCTGGCGTCAGCGAGCTGCCCTTTCGCGTGATGGCCCTCGAGCTGGGCGCGGGGCTGGCCACGACTGAGCTGATTTCAGCAGCTGGTATTTTTCACCAGAACCGGCGAACCAGACAGTACATGACGTTCGACCGCGAGAAAGAGCGGCCGTACTCGATCCAGCTGTTCGGCGGTGATCCGGCGATGATGGCCGAGGCTGCGCGCCAGGCCGCCGAGCACGGCGCTGACATCATCGACATCAACATGGGATGCCCCGTCAAGAAGGTCACCGGCACGGGCGCCGGCTCGGCGCTGTCGTGCGATCCACCGCGGGCAGCGGCCATCATCGAAGCGATGAGAAAGGCCACCGGCGATGCGGTACCCATCACTGCAAAAATCCGCGCCGGCTGGGACGAAAAGACCATCAACTGCGTCGAGATGGGCAAGGTGCTCGAAGGCGCCG
>JANNAY010001074.1:0-3091 GCA_031384945.1 Deltaproteobacteria bacterium | reverse complement strand
AGCGTGTACGCGACCTGCCGCTCTTGCGTCGTCGTCGTCAGCAAGACCTTGAGGCCCGAGCCAAGCGCGCGCACGGCGACGATGTCCGGCGTCGAAGCTGGCGTGGCGCCGGCGAGGTCGAAGCTGCCTGCGACGGCGGTCGTCGGGTCGATGCGCTCGTTGAAGGTGACCTCGACCTCTGTCGGCGACGTCGGCAACACCGAGGCCACCGCCGGCGGCACGTCGTCAATCAGGGGTTGAAACGGCTGAAAGAACGCCGGCGACGTGAAGCCCGCCGTCAGCGGACCGACCAGCCCGTTGTCAGCAGCATCTTTGAGTCCGCTGATCACCAACGCGTAGGCGCTGTCGTTCCGCATGGCGCCTGTGCGCACCACGACCTGCGTCGACAGCGGCTGTCCGACGACGGTCTCGACGACGGCGAGGGCTGAGCCTTCGTCGTCGGCGACGCTGACGTTCACGCTGCCGCCGACAAAGACGGCTTCGTCGAAGCTCAACAGCACGCTCTCTGAATCGCGGGCGCGGGCGTTCAACAAGCGCGGGGCGTCGTCGTCGACGGCGCCGGCGACGAACGAGGGCAGCTCGATCAGGCCGTCGTCGTAGTCGGCGCCGCGGCCGAAGGGCACGTCGCGCCAGGTGCCGATGACCTCGGCGGGCAAGTCGCGGTCGACCTCGCCGACGATGACGACGCTGTCTGGGTTCTCGCGCTTGAACAGCACGCCGGCGCCCGGCAGGTCGGCGCCGTTTGTCGACAAGCGCGCGGCTGAATAGTTGATGCCGTCGTTGCCGGTGAGCGTGACGGGGTCGACAGCGACGCCGCCAGCGTCGTTGCGCGTCGCCAGACCTTTGCTGACCGTCTCGAGCGTGACGGGCGGGTCGACGGCGTCAGAGGCGTCGCCGTAGGCGAGCTTGTAGGCAAACGCGCCGGCCGGCAGGCGCAGCGTGAGGCTCATGACGCCGTCGTCGCCGCCAACGAATTCAAAGCCGTCGTAGCCGACGACGTCGCTGCGGCCGAAGATGCGCAGGTCGCGTCCGTCGACGCCGCGGGCGTCGCGCAGCACAGTGCCCGTCAAGTACAGACCCTTGCCGGGCGGCAGGCCTTTGGTGGTGCCGTCGACGGCGAGCCAGGCGAAGTCGACGACCGCGTTGAAGGTCACCAGCGAGAGCGACAGCGCTTTGGCGTCGACGTTGGCCTCTTTGACGACGTTGCCAGCGACGTCAAACGCGCCGCTGACGGCGAGGTCGTAGGTGCGCCCGCGCTCTTGCGCCGAGGTGACGACGAGCACGTCGCGGCCGCGCTGAAAGGCCGCGAGCACCGTGAGCCCAGCGGCGGCGTAGTTGGCGGCGTTCTCGGCGGCGATGCGATCGAGCTCTTCAGAGAACGAAACGACGAAGACCTCGCCGGTCGCGGGGTCGGCCGGGCGCGCCGCCGAATTGACCTCGACGATCGAGCCGCCGCGCACGCTGACCACCGTGGGCGGTGTGCGGTCCGGGCCGATCACGACGGTGGCGTCGTCGGCGATCTGGTTCTGCTGCAGCGACGCGTCGCGCACGCGCTTCACCGACACCCGGTGCGGCGACCGCGGATCGACGCGCTCGTGCGTGAGCACTGCCTGCGAGCCGATGACCTGCACCGAGGTGACTCTGACGGCGTCGTTGTCGGCGTCGACGACGAGGTAGTTGCCGGCGAGGCCGGCGGATTGCACGTCGACGTCTTCGCTGAACACCACGCGCGTTTGATCGACGGCGAGAAACGACGCCGCCACCAACCGCGGGGCTTCGTCGTCGTCGGCGCTGACCGTCAACGGTGCCGGGCACAGCGTGCACACGCCGTTCTCGCGCGCTTCAGCAATGCCCACCGGCGTGAGCGGTGCCGTGGTCTTCACGTCGCCGACGCCGAGGCCAGCGTTGGGCAACAAGCCGTCGCCCGCCGCGGCGACGAGGGCGCCGCCGCCGAGGTCGTCGTCGTACGACAAATCACCACCGCCCAAACGGGCGTTGAGATTGACGAAATTTTTGTTGCTGGCCTCGTCACCGAACGAGTCGCGGCGGATGGCGAGGCAGTCGGGCTGTCCCGACTGTGACGATGTCAACACGTCGTCGACGACGAAGATGCGGGCGTTGCCCGGCCACTCTTCCGTTCCTGTAAAGCCCTCGTTGGGTGAGCCATCGGTGTACTTGTAAAGAACGCGCATGCCGCGCGGCAAACCCAACACCATCGAGAACACGCCGTCGCCGGCCACTTCGTCGCCGCTCTGCGAGCCGATGCCGCCGTCGTCGAACATCTCGGTCTCGGGGTCGTTGGGTGTCAGCCGCGGACGCAGCGCCCCCGCTGAATCCGGCACCGGCGACGTCGGGTCGAGGGTGATGCCGAGAAAGACCTTTCCTTCTTTGGGCGGTTGGCGAATCAGCTGCGGCGCGCCGTTGCCGTCTTTGCCCTGCCCGCTGACGTCGACAGTGAACAGCACATTGAGCTGCCCGGGATCGCAGACGATCGGCACCAGCGCCGCGTCGACAGCGGCTTCGAGGGCGGCGTCGTAGGTGGCGCCGTCAACGCCCGCAGCGGCGAGCACGTCGGCGTTGGCGCCGAAGCCGGTGCGGTCGAATCCGCCCCCGCTCGATCCAGACGGGCCTGACGCGGGGTCGAGCACGGCGAAGACGTCGTCGACGACGGCGCGGAAGCCTTTGACGGCATCGTCGTCGCCGCTGGCGTTGTCGAACACGGCCTGCAGCGTCGTCGTCGGCGTCGACGCCAGCGACTGCCGCTCGCGCACCGCATAGCGCTCGACGATCTGCGCCGCGGCGGTGCTCTGCACACCCATCGAATCGACGACGTGCTCGCTGCCGGCGGCGGCTTCGGCGACGAAGGACTTGGCGACGAACGAGCCGCCCTCGACGACGACGCGCACATTGAAGTGATCGAGTCCCTTGCCCAGCGCGAGCGTGAACTGCTGATCGAGCTGCGCATCGCTCTCGGCGAGCACGGCGCCGTCGACGCTGACGGCGCGCGCCTTCAGCGTTCGTCCCGACGCCCGCGACCGCAGCTCATCGGGCACGTCGTCGACGATGCCCTTGATGACCGCTTCCGCTTCGG
>JANNAY010001071.1:0-11196 GCA_031384945.1 Deltaproteobacteria bacterium | reverse complement strand
CGCGTGTACGGCGATGAAGACCGTCTGGTGCAGGTCTTCTCGAACCTGCTGCACAACGCCGCCAAGTACACGGCCCGCGGCGGCGCCGTGCGCGTCTCTGCCAGCGTCGACGGCGCCGACGTCGTCGTCGTCGTCAGCGACAACGGCAAAGGCATGGGCCCTGAGCTCGTGCCGCGCGTGTTCGATCTGTTCGTGCAGGGTCCACGCACCATCGACCGCGCCGAGGGCGGGCTCGGGCTCGGGCTCGCCATCGTGAAGTCTCTCGTCGAGCTGCACGGCGGCACCGTCAGCGCCGACAGCTTGGGCATCGGCCTTGGCTCGAGCTTCAGCGTGCGCCTGCCCCGCGTCGAAGCCGTGGTCGCCGCCAGCAAGGCCGCCGTCGCGCTGGTGCCGCGGCGCCGGCGCAACGTGCTGGTCGTCGACGACAACGAAGACCTCGCCGGCGAGCTCAAAGAGGCCCTCGAAGCCCTCGGCCAGGACGTCGTCGTCGCCCACGACGGCGCGCAAGCGCTGGCGGCGGTCGAGTCGTTTGCGCCGGCGCTCTGCCTGCTCGACATCGGCCTGCCCTTGATGGACGGCTACGAGCTGTGTGGCCGCTTGCGCGCCGTCGTGGGCGACGCCGTCGTCTTCGTCGCCGTCACCGGCTACGGCCAACCCGCCGACCGCGATCGCGCTTTTGCCGCCGGCTTCGCGCAGCACCGCGTGAAGCCCCTGTCGGTGGCGGGGCTCGCAGAGGTGCTCGATGCCGCGGGCTAGCTTCTTCTTCGTCGTCGTCGTCGTTTTCTTCAGCAGCGGGGGCCATACGTCGCGGATCTATCATCAGGGCGTCGCGCTCGAGCAGGTCGTGCAGCGGGCCGATGTCGTCGTCGTTGCTGTGCCGGCCGATCCGCCGACGCGCAGCGCGCCGGTCGACATCACGCCGTCGGGGCAGAAGAAGAACGCGGCGACCTGGCCGCCGTACACGCGCACGTGGTCACGCTGGGTGGTGCAAGAGATCCTCTTTGATGCGCAGAAAGAGACGCCGAAGAAGGCGCTGCGGGTGGGGCTGCGTGGGGCTGTGGGGCTGCAAGCGGGGCTGCAGGCGGGGCTGCAGGTAGGAGCCGTCGTCGAGGTCGATGACGCCGACCACACCGCGCAGCTCGAGCTGCACAAGAAGTACTACGTCGAGAAAATCTCGAAGTCGCCGATCTACGAGCGCTACGTCGTCAACGGCGAGAGCGCCCAGCCCGCGCGCCTGCTGCTGCTGGCCCGCGAGAGCCCGGCCGGACTGCGCTTCGTCGTCGACGGCGCCGCCGAATTGCTCGAGCACCGCGACGCGATCGCCGCCCTGGTGCGTTCGAAGTAGGCGTGCCCTGCACGACAGCGGCGTCGTCCTCAAGATCCCCGCCGTCGGGCCGATGCCCCGGTGGGGTGTGACATGTGGCTTCCGAACCTCGTCGACAACCAACGTCAGAGCCCTGTCAGCACGCGGCGACCGCGCGTCCTCGTCGTCGACGACGATGACCTGGTGCGGCGCGCCACGCAGCGGTTGCTGGGCAACACGCGCGACGTCGTGATCGCGGCCGACGCCGACGCGGCACTCGCCGCCTTTCGCCAGGGCAGCTTCGACTGCGTCATCTCTGATGTGCGCATGCCTGGGCTCAGCGGCATCGATCTCTTGCGCGAAGTGCGGCGCAGCGACCTCGACGTGCCCGTCATTCTCATGACGGGTGCGCCGGAGCTCGACACCGCCGCCGCTGCCGTCGAGCTCGGCGCCTTTCGCTACCTGCTGAAACCCGTCGACGCCGACGCCCTCACCGCCGCCGTCGACCGCGCCGTCGGCTACTGCTACCTCGCCAAAACCCGCAGAGAGGCACTTGCCGTCGTCGGTGGCGACGCCGGCCGCGGCTTCGACCGCACCTCGATCACGCACCAATTCGACGCAGCCCTCTCGTCGCTCTGGATGGCCTTTCAGCCCATCGTCTCGACGCAGACGGGCCGCACCGCCGCCTACGAAGCGCTGCTGCGCACCGACGAGCCATCGCTGAAGAACCCGGCGCACTTCGTCACCGCCGCTGAGCGCCTCGACCGCGTGCACGAGCTCGGACGCGCCGTGCGCAACGCCGTCGCCAAGGCCGTCGACGACGCCCCTGCCGGCGTCGACATCTTCGTCAACTTGCACCCGACGGACTTGCTCGACAAAGACCTCGCCGACCCCGCGTCGCCGCTGGCGCGCCATGCCCACCGCGTCGTGCTCGAGCTCACCGAGCGCGCCGGCCTCGACGACGTCAGCGACGTCGGCGCTGTGGTCGCCCGCTTGCGCGCGCTCGGCTACCGCATCGCCATCGACGACCTCGGCGCCGGCTACGCCGGCCTCTCGTGCCTCGCCGCGCTCTCCCCCGACGTCGTCAAGATCGACATGTCGTTGGTGCGGGGCATCGACGGTGACGTGCGCCGCCAGCGCGTGGTGACGTCGCTCGTCGATCTGTGCCGCTCGCTCGACATGCGCGTCGTCGTCGAGGGCATCGAGACCGGCGCCGAGCACGCGTGCATCTTGCAGATCGGCTGCGACTGGATGCAGGGCTACTTCTTTGCGCGTCCGGGCCGCGGCTTTCCCGTCGTCACGCTGCCGGCTGCGGCGGCCTGAACGCGGGTCGCTCAGAGCTGCAGGGGCAGTCCCTGTCGCACTTCGCGGGCGCGGCCATCGAGGTCGACGACGCGGTTCGGCAGCACGAGCGCCACAAGTTGGCGCTCTCGCTTTTTCACGCGGCCGTCGATGGCGACCGCGGCGACGAGCACGGCGGCGGCGGCGTCTTTGTCGGCGTCGTCGAGGGCGGCGACAGCGGCGGCGAATTCGTTGGCAGAGGCGACGCGGCCGACGGCGTCGATGCCGCGGCCGGCGCGGCGCACGAGGGCCAGCCCGAGCAGATCAAGATTCGGATGCAGGTCGGCGCTCTTGGCGACGCAGCAGGCGACGGCGCGCAGCGAACACTCGAGCAGCGCGGGCGACGCGGTGGCGGGCAAGACGCGGGCGACGACGTCGTCGACGAGGGACGGTCCGAACACGCGCAGCCGCGCCTCTTCGAGCATGCGGTGGCAGACGAACGCGTTCCACAGCGCCGTGCCGGGGATGGCGGCGAGCGGCAAGAACGAGCGCACCGCTGCCCGAGAAAATGCGCGTCGCACCACGAGCTTCACCACCATGTTGGTGGCCGACACCTTGGCCTTGTAGAGCAGGGCGACGACGACGAGCTGCCACTTCTTCGTCTCCGTCAGCGGGTCGAGGCCGGGGCGTCCGTCGATCGGGTTGGGCACGTCGAGGGCGGCGCGGGCCAACGCCTGCAGCGTGAGCTCACGGCGCTCGTCGTCGTCGATGACGGCTCCTGCAGCAGACACGAGCTTGTGCACGCTGCGCAGCGCATCGACGCTGAGCAGCGCGATCTCGCAGACGGCGGCGACGACGGAGACGCCGACGACGACGCCCCAGAAGAAGACGGGGTCGCTCTCTTGCCGATCGCTGACGGCGATCTCGGCGATGGCGGCGGCGCCGGAGGAGCAGGCGCCGACGACGGCGGCGCGGACGACGGCGGCGCGGTGAATCTTCGCGATCGCTCTCCGCTCGTCGTCGTCGAGCAGGTGGACGGCTTGCGTTGCCGTGGCCTTCTGAACAGCTCGGGCGGAGAGCCAGCGGTGCCCCAGTCGGGCGAGGAGCGGGAGCTCAGCGGCCATCGCGCGCGACCTTAGTCACCAGGGCGCAGTCGTGAAGGCCATCGCCCCCGAAGCTGGGGGGGGAATCGAGCCCGTGACGTCGTCAAGCCCTCTTCCCCGCCGGTCTCACGATTGGTCACATCGGTGCCTCTGCGTTGCCCGCGCCGCAGAGCCCCCAGTACCCCCGCTGCGCGGGGGCAAAGCCATCTCCGGCCCTCCCTGGCCGGGCATGACAAGGCGAGCGCATCGTGACTCGTCGAGGATCAGCCCGGTCTGGTGACGTTCTTCGTTCGCGTTCGGCGTTGGCGCCCCTTCGCTGCAGGCGGCAACGCGGCACGAACGCTGCGCACAACGCCCTCGAGGTCGCATTCGACGTCGTCGGCGGTGACGCGGAGGACGCGGTAGCCGCATTTTACGAGTGCGGCGTCGCGGAATGCGTCGCGCTTCCGTTGTTCGCGAGAGTCGTGAGAGCTGCCATCGACCTCGACGACGAGCAGCCCTTCCAAGCACACGAGTCGACGACGAACGCTTCGATCTGGTGTTCTCTGCGAAACTTGAAGCCGCCGAGCGCGCGACGTCCGAGGCAGGACCAGAGGACAGCGCGCCTCCGGCAGCACGAAGCACGAGCAGCGCGCGGTTCGCCCCCCGCCGTCGTCCCACCTGGAACAAATGCTGGGACGCGCCAACACGACGAAAGCTTTGCCCTTGTGATGCCGGGCAGGGGCGGGCCGGAGATGGCTTTGCCCCCGCGCAGCGGGGGTACTGGGGGCTCTGCGGCGCGGGCAACGCAAGGCGACGACGTGGTTCCGGTGCCTCGCACGATGTGACCAATCGTGAGGTCGGGCCAGCGGGCCTTCAGGGTCTCACTCGACCGGCGGCGGGCCGGGGCGGTTGCTCTTGCGCAGTGGGAGATCTTTGAGCGCGACGGCGGCGACGATGGCGCAGGCGGCGACGACGGCCGACGCGAAGAAGACCACGTGCAGCGACGACGCCAGCGCCGTGCGCACCGCCGCCAGCAAAGGCTCGAGCACCGGCGCGAGGGCGCCGGAGTGCAGGGCCTCTTGGGCCTTCGGGTTCATCAACATCTGCGGGTTCTCGAACTGCGTCAGCAGCTGCGGCGGCACGCGTGCAGCGACGTCGGCGGGGAGCACCGCGTGGAAGGAGTCTTTGAAGCGGCTCGCCATGACGGCACCAAAGACGGCGGCGCCGATGGAGCCGCCCATCGAGCGCAAGAACTGCAAGGTGGCGGTGGCGACGCCGACCTCGCGGATGTCGACGGCGTTCTGCACGGCGAGGTTGAAGACCGGCATCGTCATGCCGAGGCCGACGCCCATCACCATCATGCGCCAGAGCACGCCGGTGTAGTCGGTGTCGATGGTCATCGTCGCCAAGAGCACGAGGCCGATCGTGGTGGTGGTGGCGCCGACGACGGCGACGGCTTTGTAGCGCCCGATGCGCGTCATCAGCTGGCCGGTGACGATGCTCGAGGCGATCATGGCGAACATCATCGGGGTCATGACCGAGCCCGACTTCGTCGCCGACACACCGATCACGCCTTGCAAGAACAACGGGATGAACAAGAGCGCGCCGAACATGCCAGTGCCGACAAACATGGCGGCGAGCGAGCCGGCGGTGACGACGGGGTTCTTGAACAACGCCGGCGGCATGATCGCGGCTTTGGCGCGCAGCTCGACGATGAAGAAGACGACGGCCATGACGGCGCCGACGATGAACATGCCGATGATCTGCGGTGAGTTCCAGGCCCACTCGCGGCCACCCGACGACAACGCCAACAGCAACGGCACCGACGCGCAGATGAGGCAGACGGCGCCCGCGTAGTCGATGGCGGGTCTTTCGCCGCTCGGCTGCTGCTTGTTGGGGAACGCGAGCAAGAGAACGAGAAACGCGACGCCCCCGATGGGCAGGTTGACGAAGAAGCACCAGCGCCAGCCCGGTCCGTCGGTGAGAAAGCCGCCGATGGCGGGGCCAATGACGCTGGAGAGGCCGAAGACCGCGCCCATCAAGCCGCCGATGCGACCGCGCTTGGCCGGGGGAAACAGGTCGGCCACCGTCGTGAACGCCATCGCCTGCGACGCGCCGGCGCCGATGCCTTGCAGAGCGCGGAACAACACCAACTGCTCCATCGACGTCGCCATGCCGCAGAGGGCGGAGCCTGCGACGAAGACGCCGACGCCGAGCAACAAGAAGATCTTGCGGCCGTAGATGTCAGAGAGCTTGCCGGCGATGGGCACCACCACCGTCGACGCCAACATGTAGACGGTCGTCACCGCGGCGTAGTGCTCGAACCCCTGCAGCTCAGCGATCACGCGCGGCATGGCGGTGCCGACGATGGTGCCGTCGAGGGCGCCCAACAGCATCGCCGCGATCACGCCGGCCATGGTGGCGATGACGACGCCTCTGGGCAGCTCATCGTCGACGGTCTGCGCATCACGGGCCTCAGGCGCGACCACACTGGTTGTCGAGGACCTCATGCTTGCCTCTTCGTCGCGGCCACGAGGACGGAGAGGCCCCGTTTCACCTCGGCCAGCTGGTCGGCGTCGAGGGCGTCGAGCAGCTCTTTCACGCTGTGGCGGTTCGCGCCCATGAGCTTTTCTTGCAGCTGGTTGGCCGCGGCGGTCGGCACGATCCAACTGACGCGCCGATCGTCGACGTCGGGCTCACGCTTCACCAGCTTCGCTTCGATGAGCTTGTCGACCAGCGGCGTCACCGCCGACGGCGAGGTGCCGAGCGTCTCGGCGATGCCGCTCGAGGTCAGCTTGCCGCCGCGCAGCACCGTGAACAGCACCCTCACCTGCGGCATCGTCAGGTTGAGCGCCATCCAGCTGCTCTGGTTCATGGCGTCGATGTTCTTCGTGCGCAGGTGGTTCATCAGCGCCACGAGGTCGCTGGCGATCGCTTCGATGGTGTCGGCCTTCTTGATCATCCACGCTTCCTGAAAGGTTCAGAGAACCTGAACCTTTCATGTCAACGAAAGCAAGTGGATCCGGCCACAACCACATGCGCGCAGAGATACGCGTCGTCGGCGCCGGCGCTGGTGAACGCTTCGTGAAGAAAGATGTCAGTGCGCTCAGCTGGCCAGCACGCCGAGCCGATCGAGCAGCGCGCCGATGTCGGCGTCTACGACGGCGAGGGCGCGGGCTTCTTTTCTGATGAAGCCCTCGGCCACCGCGTGGTCGAGGAAGGCCAACATCGCCGACCAGTAGCTCTGTCCGCCGCGGACGACGTCGAGGACGCCGACGGGTTTGTCGTGGACGCCGATGACGCGCCAGGTGAGCTGCTCAAAGAGCTCGTCGAGGGTGCCGTAGCCGCCGGGCAAGGCGATGATGACGTCGCTGCGCTCGACCATCAGGGCCTTGCGCGTGTGCATGTCGATCACCCGGACGAGCTCGATGCCGGCGGGCGGCACCTCTTTGCCCTGCAGCACGTCGGGCAGCACGCCCAACACCGGGCCGCCGCGCCGGCGGCATCCCTCGGCGACGGCGCCCATGAGTCCGGCGTGGTGGCCGCCGTAGACGACGCCCCAGCCGCGGGCGCCGATGGCGTCGCCGAGGGCGAAGGCTGCGTCTTTGTAGACGGCGTCGACGGAGGCGGAGGCGCCGCAGAAGACGAGGACGCGGCGGCCCGCTTTCTTCGCTTCTGTCGTCGTCACTTGAGCTTCATCAGCTGGTCACCCTCGACGATGGCAAAGGCGCCGGTGGCCTTGAGGGTCTCGATCAGCTTGGCCTGGTCGGGCTGTTTGCGGGCGGGCGTCACCGGCGCCAGCTCGATCAGCCAGAAGGTGCCGGCGGTCTTGCGCACCTTGATGACCTTGGCCTTCAAGGCCGTCTCGACGAGCTCTTGCATGTCGCTCTGCGACAGGTCTTTCGCCTTCGCCTTGACGAGCACGCGGTTGAACACCGTGAAGTTGAGGTTGTCTTTGCTGGCGTCGCGGCCGCTGTCGCCGTCGATGATGGGTTTGACCTTCTTGCCGCCGTCGTTGTTGGCTTGCACGTCTTGCATGGTGCCGCTGTCGACCATGTCTTCGACGACGCCGACCTGGACGGGTGTGGGGCCGCTGCCGGCGTCAAAGACGACCGAGCCAGCGTCGGCCATGACGCCCGCGTCGGCGGTGTCTTTGTGGCTGTCGTCGACGGCGGCGATGATGGCGCCGGCGTCGCCAGCGCCGTCTTCGCGTTTGTCGCCGTCAGAGGTGCACGCGCCGAGCAGAGACGCGGCGAGCGGGGCGATGAGCGTGAGGCGGTTCATGACGGCTCCGAAGCAGAGGACGACGACGAAGAAGAAGGCGCAGGTGCAACGATGTGGAGCTGGGGTTCTACGAACCGCATCCAGAACTGGGCAAGCGTCTTGCGTGAGCCGACGCGGGTCATCGGCGGCAGGGCTTCGAGAAAGATGCGGCCGTAGCTGCGTTTGCGCAGGCGTCCATCGAGCACGGCGACGACGCCGGCGTCGTCGACGGTGCGCAGCAGACGCCCGACGCCTTGCTTGAGGGCGAGGGCGGCCTCGGCGACGGCGATGTCGTTGAAGGGATCTTTGCCGCGGCTTCTGGCGTAGTCGCCGCGTGCCTTGACGAGCGGGTCGCTCGGCACCCGAAACGGCAGCCGATCGATGATCACGCAGCGCAGCGCCGCGCCGCCGACGTCGACCCCCTCCCAAAACGAGGCGGTGGCGAACAGCGCGGCGCGCCCGCTCTGGCGCAGCTCATCGAGCAAGACGTTCTTCGGGCGGTCGCCCTGCTTCAAGATCGGCACGTCGAGGAGCTCGAGGCCTTTTTGCAGTCGCACAACCGCCTCTTCCATCGCTCGGTGCGAGGTGAAGAGCAGCAGCGCGCCGCCCTTGCTGAGGCCCAACAAGAACAAGACCTCGTCGTCGAAGTGGCGCACGTACTCTTTGTCTTGCGGCTCGGGCATGTCGGCCGGCGCGTAGAGCGCAGCCCGCTCTTTGTGATCGAAGGGCGACGGGTAGAGGCCGACGTCGACGTCGTTGGCGGCTTCTTCGCCGTCTTGTGCGTCTGCAACATCGGCCGCGAGCCCGACGCTGAACAAGAACGGCTGCACGTCGGTGCCGACGGCGAGGGTCGCGCTGGTGAGAATGACCGGCGTGTTGTTCTTGAACACCGTGCCCGACAGCGGCGACGACACATCGATGGGCGCCGCCGTGATCGAGGTCGAACGGGCGGCGACATCGACGAACAAGACGTAGCGGTCGTCGGCCGGCGCCGCCGTCGTCAAGTACGTGAGCTCGGCCCGCAGGATGTCTGCGCGCCGGTGCAGCGCCGCGACCTTGGCCTTGTGCATCTGCTCTTCGACATCGGTCTCGTCGAGCTTGTGCGCCGCCGCGACGTCGAGCGCGCTGCTGAGGTTCTTCAGCGCCTCGCCGGCGACGATGGCCTGCTCGGCGATGGCCGTGCTGGCGCGGAACAAATTGCGCTCGACGCGCCCCTTCTGGCCGTTGGGAACGCGGCCGCCGTTGATGGCGGCGAAGAGCAGGGCGGCAGCGCTGTCGACGTCGTCGGCGCCGTCCATCAGCGACGCGCGGTCGTCGCCGCTGCAGGCGTCGGCGTTTCGGCGCACGTCGCCCGTGAGCCGAGTGAGCACCTCGGTGCCGATCTGCATGCCGAAGTGGTCGGTGGCCACGTCGGCCAGCGAGTGCGCCTCGTCGACGATGAGCGCGTCAAACGTGGGCAAGACGCCGCCGAAGTCTTGACCGTCGTCGAAGCCGGCGCTGTCGAGTCGAATGCGCTGATCGGCGCACAGCAGGTGGTGGTTGACGACGACGACACTGGCCTTCTCGGCCGCCCGCCGCATTTCGACCACGTAGCACTGGTCGTAGACCGGGCACGCCTGAAACAAACAATGGTCTTTGTTTGCGTCGATCTCACTCCACACTGGAAGGTGGTCGGGCAACCCCTTCAACTCGGCGCGGTCGCCGGTCTTGGTGTTCTGCGCGAACTTGCCGATCTGCACGAGCACGTCGTCGGTGAAGCCGAAGCTCTTCTGCCGGTCGAACTGTTCGTAGCGCAGTTTGCAGAGATAGTTGTTTCGCCCCTTCATGCGCATCACATGTTGGGTGATCTTGCGTTCACCGCGCAGCGCCGCCACCGCCTGCACCGCCAGCGGCGCGTCTTTGTCGACGAGCTGGTCTTGCAGGTTGCGCGTGCCCGTCGCGACGACGACGCGGCCTTCGCTCAACAGCGCTGGCACCAGGTAGGCGAACGACTTGCCGGTGCCGGTGCCGGCCTCGACGACGAGGCGGCCGCGGGGCGTGCGCAGCGCCTTGGCCACCTGCAGCGCCATGTCGATCTGCTGGCGCCGCGGGCGGTAGCCGGGCACCAACGCCGCGAGCGGTCCCCCGGCGGCGAAGACGGCTTCAACCTCTTTGTCGTCGACGACGCGGACCACGGCGCGGACTCTGTCTTCTTCGGCGCCCCCCGTCACCTGCGGCGTTGCATCGGGCATTGGGCGCCACCGCGTCCTCCCATCGCCGGACTCGGCCGCACCGCGATCGCTGCTGTGATGTCTGCATGCGCCCGCTCTTGCTCCTGACCCTCTCTGCCGCCTGCGCTGCCCCGGCGGCCGCCCCTGTGCTCGACGAAAGCGAGCGCGGCGTCGACGTCGGCGCCGACCTGCATGTTGCGTCGCACAACGGCCCAGGCCGCCACCACACGGTGCGCTCGGTGAAGGGCGACGACCCCGGCGAGAGCGACCTCGTCCTCGATGGACACCCGCTGGCCCCTGCCCCCGGCCCCGACGATCTGCCGCTGCTCGTCAGCGCCGACGGCACAGCAGACGGCTCCGCACACGACAGCGCACACGCAGACGCCAGCGCCGTGGTCTTCGTCTCCGGCCGCAGCGGCGTCGCGTCGTTGTGGCGCGTCGACCTCGACGGCACGCACCTGCGGCAGCTCACCAACACCGGCATGAAGCCCGGCCACCTCGACGCCGGCTTCGTCCCCCCGCCCGCCCGCGCGATGCAGGTGGTGGGAAATTCTGTGCAGTACGACGACGGCGCGGGCCGCGTCTGGCGCATCGACCTCGCGAGCGGGGCGGTGCTGCGATGAACGCTCGGGCCGCCCGCTTTGCCTTCTGCGTCTGTGCGCTCGCAGCAATCGTCGTCGCCAGCAGCGCTGTGCAAGCGCAGCAATTCCGGCTGCCGCTGCAATCGCGCGACGTCTACGTCACCGCCTACTTCGACTACGGCGGCGTGCAGGACTGGAACTGCGGCGACCACAGCTACGCCGGACACAGAGGCACCGACATCGGCATCGGCGGCTTCGCCGCCATGGACGCAGGCTCTGTCGTCATCGTCGCCGCGGCCGACGGCGTCGTCGGCGCCGTCGTCGACGGCTGCTTCGACCGCTGCACCACCGCCGACTGCAACTGCGGCGGCGGCTTCGGCAACCACGTCCGCATCGACCACGCCGACGGCAAGAAGACCTTCTACGGCCACATGATGCTCGGCTCACCGGCGGTCGCCGTGGGCCAGGCCGTC
>JANNAY010001044.1:0-3297 GCA_031384945.1 Deltaproteobacteria bacterium | reverse complement strand
GCGGGCGCGCCAGAACTGCCGCTTCGTCGTCGTCAACGCGCCAGCACCATCGATGTAGGTGATGGTCAAGACGAAGCCAGACAAGACGAAGAAGAACGAGACGGCGACGGGGCCGCCGACGACGAAGCGGCCGACGATGCTGTCGTCGTCGACGGACTTGGCGAAGACGTGAAAGACGACGACGTAGAAGGCGGCGAAGAAGCGCAACGCCGTCAACGCCGGCAGCTGCGTCTTCGGCGTCTTCGGCGTCTCGGGCTGCGGCAGGTTGACCATCGCGGGCGCAATACTGGAGGAGCTTCGTCCGATCCGCCAACGTCGACGTCAGGCATGAGCGACAGCAAGCTGACCAGCAACACCGACGTCGCAGCGGTGTTCATGGAGATGGGCGACCTGCTGTCGATTCAGGGGGGCGATCCGTATCGGTCGCGGGCGTTTCGCAACACCGGCCGCATCATCGAAGGGCTCAAGACGCCGCTGAAAGAGCTCTTGCTCTTGAACCGTGTCTCGTCGATTCGAGGGATAGGACCGGGTAGCGTCGAGCGCATTCAACAGATACTGCAAACCGGCACCTGTGCCGATCACCAGCGTTTGTTGCAACGCTTGCCGACTGGCCTGCGCGAAGTACTGCACGTGCGAGGCATGGGACCTCGTCACGCCCGCATCGCCTTCGAGATGTTGGGCGTCACCAACCGTGAACAGCTCGAGTGGGTCGCGAAGAATGGAATGCTACGCAGCCTGCCCGGTGTTGGCGACAAAACCATCGAACGGGTGCTCGAACACATCGAAGAATTAAAGGTTGGTCCGCCGCCGCGCCTGCTCTTGAGCGACGCGCTCGCGTTCGGCCAGACCATCGTCGACTGGATGAAAGACGACACCGCCAGCGTGCGCGTCGAGCAGACCGGATCGGCGCGGCGGCGCAAAGAGACCGTCGGCGACCTCGACATCCTCGTCGGCACCGCGCACCCGGCGCAGGTGGCGCAGCGGTTCGCCGCGTTTCCAGGCGTGAAGACCGTGCTGCTCGCCGGCGAGTCGCGCGTCAGCGTCGTGCTCGACAGCCGCATGCAGGCCGACTTGCGCTGCGTCGCCGTCGACAACTTCGGCGCCGGCTTGCACTACTTCACCGGTTCGCAGCAGCACAACATCCACGTGCGCATGCGGGCCAACGAGCGCGGTCTCGCCATCAGCGAACACGGCGTCTACGAGCGCAAGCTGTTCGGCCGCGGACAGGGCGACGAGAACCGCAAGATCGCCAAGCGCATCACCGCGGCCACCCAAGAGAGCGACATCTTTCACGTCGTCGGGCTGCCCTTCATCGTTCCCGAGATCCGTGAGGCCGACGGCGAGTTCGACGCTGGCGACGCCAACAAGCTGCCGCGCTTGATCGAGGTCGCCGATCTGCGCGGCGACCTGCGGTTGATGGCGTCGTCGTCGGCTGAGGCGACGGCGCTGCTGGCGGCCCACAAGGCGCGCGGTCACGACTACGGCTGCTGGGTGCGCGACCTGATCGAGCTGCCGTCGCTCGACGAGCTGCGCGCGTTCGCCATGAAGGCGCGGCAGATCGAAGACCGCTTGCAGATGCGCGTCTTGTGCGGCGTCAACGTGCTCGTCGACAAAGACGGCGGCGTCGACGTCAACGACGACGTCAGAGGCTGCGTCGACGTCGTGGTCGGCACCGCACATCCGTTGATGGGCGTGCACGACCTCGACAAAGAGGCGCAGACGCGGCGGCTGGTGAAGGCGGTGACGTCAGGCCGCATCGACGTGCTCGCCCACATGACCGGCCGGCGGCTTCTGCAAGACGGGGGCGCCGGCGCCGAGCTCGAGGTGCATCCGATCTTGTTGGCCGCCGCGCGCAGCGAGGTCGTCGTCGAGGTCAGCGGCGATCCCGTGCGCCTCGATCTCGACGCGCGCGGCTGCCGCGCCGACCGCGAGATCGGCGCGCTGTTGTCGTTGACGTCAGCAGCGACGACGACGGAGCAGACGACGCGGCTGCAGCAGGCGGTGTGGCAGGCGCGGCGCGGCTGGGTCGAGGCTGCGCTCGTGTTGAACGCGCGGCGCCTCGACGTCGTCGACGCCCTCTTCGCCGGCCGTCGCCCGCACGCGCTGCGCGCCAGCCGCTCGCCCGGGGTGACGCGCATGAGCACCTACGTCGTCGCCGCACCCCTCGAGGACGAATTGACACAACAGCTCGGGCAGCGGCCGTTGCCGACGACGTTGAAGGCGCGGCTCGAGGCGTTTCTCGCCGGCGATGACGACGTCAAATTGCGCCGCGCCCTCGAAGCCGACGGCGCTGTCGCCCTGCAGCGGGCCTTTGAGATCCTGTTCTCCGCCGATCAAGAGAATCGCGACCGCAGACGTTGAAGACGGGGTCGTGTTCGGCGACACCGTCGTCATGCGCACCTTCTTCGCCGCCTGTGCCTGCGCCGTAGCCCTTGTCGTTGTCGGCTGCCCTGCACCTGCCGATGAGGGCGAGGGCGAACCCGCGGGCGAGGGCGAAGGCGAAGTGTTGCCCGACTGTGCGTTGCAGGTGTTGGGCAGCGACGCCTCCACCGACGACCGCGGCGTCCTCGTCGTCCTCGCCGGCGAAGGCGGCGCTGGCTACGTCGACGGCAACGGCAGCGGCGCCCGCTTCAACGGCGTCGGCGGCCTCGCCCGCGTCGTCAAAGACGGCGTCTCAGGCTTCGTCGTCTCTGACATCTTCAACGCCACGTTGCGCTTCGTCTCTGACGACGGCGACGTCAGCACGCTGCTCGGCTTTCCCCTCGACGCTGGCGCCGTCGACGGCGTCTGCGACGAAGTGCGCCTCAACGGACCCCGCGGCCTCGCCGTCGATCCGCGCGATGGTTCGGTGTGGTTCGGCGACGGTCCGTGCTTGCGCCACGCCGACGTCGAGACCGGCGACGTCACCACCGTCGCTGGCGACTGCGTCAGCGGCGGCTTCGAGAACGGCGCGTTGCGCGACGCGCGCTTCGGCTTCTTGATCCACGACGTCGAGGTCGACGCTGCTCGCGGCTTCATCTACGTCAGCGACCGCGTCAACGATCAGGTCCGCGTCGTCGACGTTGACGGCGACTTCGTCGACTCACTCGCCAACGGCTTCGACGGCCCCGGCGCCCTCGCCTTTGACGGCGACGTCCTCTACGTCGCCGACACCGGCCACAACGCCATCGTCTCCATCGACGTCGACAGCGGCGACAAAGTGGTCATCGCCGGCGGCGGCGACACCGGCGACGACGACGGACCCGTCGCCACCGCCACCCTCAACCAACCGCAAGGGCTCGCCCTCTCCGACGAAGG
>JANNAY010000995.1:0-3212 GCA_031384945.1 Deltaproteobacteria bacterium | reverse complement strand
CCGTGTCGGGTAAACGCGGCGCGGCCTCAGACACAAACTGCGGTGGCAACTCGCTCGGCGCGAAACGCAACCGCTGTTCGGGCGTCAGGGCCACGTCGTACTCCTGGAAGTAGCCGGCGAGACCGTGCTGGCCGTCGGTCGTCTGCGCGGTGCATACGAAGCCCAAGCGCGGGTTGCCCAGCGAAACGCCATTCTCGGCGTACCAGCCGCGCAGCATGGCGCGTGAGACTTCGCTCGGGATGCCGCAGATGGCGGCGCCGGGGTATGCCCAGCGTGGCGGCACGAAGCGGACCCAGGCTTTGCGGTCGCTCTCGCGCATGAACTCGACGGAAACACCGCCGACGCTGTTCGACAGGTAATGATAGGCGGCGCAGGCGACGGCGTCTTCGACCCCGCCGCGGGCGCTGCAGTCGCCGGCCGACACGGCGGCGGCGTAGTCGACGCACCAGTCGTCGGCGGCGCACGAGCAGGCGCCGTCGCTGCCGTCGCAGACGCGGTCGCTGTGGTTGTAGACCTCGTCGTCGCAGGCGCTGGCGCAGCTGACTGCGACAGCGACGACGGCGAAGACGCAGGAGGAGAAGCGGGCGCTCACGGTGTTTGTGTCTTCACGCCAAGCTCGGGCTTCGCAACGGCATCGAACGACGACGGTGCCGACGGTGCCGACGGTGCCGACGGTGCCGACGGTGCCGACGACGAGGCGCAGCGAAAGCCCACGTTGTTGAAGGGGGCCTCGACGTCGTTCTTGCCGCGGTACCAAAGGCCGAAGCCGTGGCAGGTGCGGGCCGAGCACCACCACGAGCCGCCGCGGGTGACCTTCTTTTTGCCGGTGGCGGGGCCGCGCGGGTTGTCTTTGGCTTCGGTGGCGTAGGCGGTGGCGTCGTACCAGTCGTTGGTCAATTGCCACACGTTGCCCACCGGATCGTAAATGTCATTCTTGTTGGGTGGAAACGCGCGGACGGGCGACAAGTACAGGTAACCGTCGCTGACGTCGTTCTGGCTGTGCTCTTCGCCGGCCGCGGCACCCTGCCAATGGTTGAGACCGTACTTGCCGTCGTCGCGAACGGGCGAGTCGCCCCACGGGTAGCGCTGTTGCGTGCCGGCGCCCATGGCAGCCTCCCACTCGGCCTCGGTGGGCAGGCGCATCTTCTTCCAACGGCAATAGGCATCAGCATCGAGCCATGACACCTGAGTGACGGGCAGGTCTGCGAGGTTGTCGAATTCAATCAAGCCGCCGAACGGACGCCGCCACCAGGCGCCCTCGACCTTCTGCCACTCCCAGTCCTTCATGCCTTTGATGGCGACGTAGCCAAAGCCGAGGCGCTCGGCCGAGGTGCGGTGGTGGGTGGCGCCGACAAAGACGGTGAAGTCGTCGACGGAGACGAGGACGTCGTCGATGAAGAAGCCATCGACGAAGACGTCGTGGCGCGGTCGCTCGTCGGCGCGTCCGTCGTCGCGCCCGCGGCTGTGGGTCGACGGGGCGATCCACACGAGTTGCGTGGGCGGGGTCGGTGGCGACGTCAGCAGCAGCGCGAGCAGTGAGAACACTCAGCGATAGTAGACGTACGCGGCGCGGGCCTGGTGGCCGGAGTAGCGGCTGGCGACGTCGTTGTAGCCCTGCGCGGCCCGCGTGTTCGATCGGCTGTCGCCGCCGGTGACGGCGACGCTGGCGCGGTGGCCCTCGTCGTAGCTGACGATGTTGAAGTGGTCGCTGCGGGCGCGCTCGCCGTCGCTGCGGCGAACAAACAGCCAATCGATGCCGGCCTTTTGCTTCACGCACGCGGTGTCGCCGTTGCAGTGGTCGTAGAGCGTGTCGGTGAAATTCCAGTCGGCGCCTGATCGATTGGCGTCGTCGCACGAGCCGGCGCCGAGGTCGCCGTTCATCTTGCGGTACCAACACCTGTAGTGGCCGTCGCCGTCGAAGACGCGGTCGTTGAAGTCGCCGCCGACGATGTGCAGGGCCGCGAGCGAACCGAGGCGGGCGTGGTCGTTGGGTCCGCCGGTGTCCTCGCCCTCGACGAGCGACGCGAGGTTCTTCGCGGTGCAGGCGTGCCACGTCCAGTGGCGCAGGCTGACGGCGACGACGTCTTTGTCGGCGCGCTTGTCGTGCAGCTTCACGCGCAGGGTCTCGTAGCCGCTGTTGTTGCTGCGGCTGTCGCAATCAGCGGCTTGTTCGCGAAAGCCGCGACCGAAGGGCATCCACGAGTCGTGGTTGACGACGTCGAAGCGGGCGGCGCGCCAGATGACGCCGGTGGTGACCTTCGGCTTCGGCGTCACATCATTGTGAAAGCGAGCGTCGCGCGGGTGGTTCTGCGCGACCATGCCGTCGTAGGGCACGCCGAGCCGCTGCTCCATGAACGCGATGAGGCGGTCGAGCTCTTCTTTGCCGCTGACCTGCTGCACGAGAAAAATGTCGGGACGCAGGGGCGCGCGCTCCATCTGGAAGACGAGGTCTTTCCAATCGAACAGCATGTTCTCGATGTTGTTTTCGTAGACGACGAGCCGTTCGGGATCGGTGTTCGTCCGAAGTTCGCTCTCGACGCTGCCGGCGGCGTCGATGTCGGGTCCGTCGTTGGATTCGTCGTCGAGGGCGTTGCTGCAGCCGGCGCCGGCCATTGTGAGGCCCGCGGCAAGAGAAGCGATACCGACCCAGCGGAAGAAACGCGAATCGAGGTTCATAAACGAGATCTACGGCGCCGCCAGGCCGCGGTCATCGGGCAGGCGGAGGACCGGGTCTCGAGTCAGTGGCCGGTCAGCGGATCGTGACGACCACGTCGCTGCCGGCGGCGTCGACGCTGACGACGTCGCGGTCGATGACAACGCTGCCGTTGTCGACGTCGACGACGAACGCGCCGAAGCGCGCAGGCACGCGGATCGTCGTCGAAGCACCATTGGCCGCGTAGCCGAGCGTGAAGCTGCGCGCGGTCTCGTCGAAGCTCCACACCGTCATGGTGCCGGTGACGCGCTCGGGGGCAGGGCGCACGAGCACGTCCCACAGCACGGTCTTCTCGCTGCCGTCGTCGTTGGCGATGCCGTAGCCGTCGCCGCGCGAGAAGTCCCAGTAGGCAGAGCCTGCGAAGACTGCGGCAAAGGAGGCTTCTGCGCGGTGCGTCAGCTCCTGCGCCCACGGGGAGGAGGGGAGGAGAAGGAAAAGGCGAAGGAGCTGACGCACCGCGCAGAAGCCTCCTTTGCCGCAGTCTTCGCAGGCTCTGCCT
>JANNAY010000988.1:0-7198 GCA_031384945.1 Deltaproteobacteria bacterium | reverse complement strand
TGACGGCGCCTTGACGTCGACGGCGACGGTCAGCGTCAGCATCACCGCCATCAACGACGCGCCGATCGCAAGCGCGCTCAGCGTCACCACCAACGAAGACACCGCCGTCAGCGGCGCCGTCACCGCCAGCGACGCCGACGGCGACGCCGTCACCTTCGCCCGCGTCGCCGACGCCAGCAAAGGCAGCGCCGTGGTCAACGCCGACGGCACGTTCACGTACACGCCGAACGCCAACCAGAACGGCGCCGATAGCTTCACGTTCAGATCAACCGACGGCACGGCGACGTCGGCGACGCAGACCGTCAGCATCACCATCACGCCGGTGAACGACGTGCCGGTCGCCAACGCGCTCAGCGTCGGCACCAACGAAGACCTCGCCGTGTCGGGCACGCTGACGGGCAGCGACGTCGAAGGCAGCACGCTGACCTTCGTGCGCACCGCCAACGGCACCAGGGGCAACGCCGTCGTCAACGCCAACGGCAGCTTCACGTACACGCCGAACGCCAACGCGAACGGCGTTGACAGCTTCAGCTTCACCGTCAGCGACGGCGTCGCCACCTCAGCCGTCGCCGTCGTCAGCGTCGCCATCGCCGCCGTCAACGACGCCCCCGTCGCCGTCGCCGGCAGCTTCAACGCCAGCGAAGACGCCGTCTTCTCAGGCGCCCTCGCCGCCAGCGACGTCGACGGCGACGGCCTCACCTTCACGCGCGTCAGCAACGCCAGCAAAGGCAACACCGTCGTCTCGACCAACGGCACCTTCAGCTACACGCCGAATTTGAACAGCAACGGCGTCGACACGTTCACCTTTCGCGTCAGCGACGGCGCGCTGAGCTCGGCGACGGTGACGGCGACCATCAACGTCGCGGCCGTCAACGACGCGCCGGTCTTCACGGGCACGCTAGTGACCACCAACGAAGACACCCCCTTCACCACGCTGCTCGGCGCCAGCGATGTCGACGGCGACGCGTTGTCGTTCACCGTCACCACCAACGGCAACAAGGGCAACGCCGTCATCAACGCCAACGGCACGCTGACCTACACGCCGAACCTCGATCAGAACGGCACCGACAACTTGATCGTGCGCGCCTTTGATGGCGCGCTGTCCGCGTCAGCGTCGATCGGCATCACGATTCAGCCGCGCAACGACGCGCCGGTCGCCACCGCCGCCAGCCCCTCGACCAGCGAAGACACCGCGCTCAGCGGACAGCTCGCCGCCCTCGACGTCGACGGCGACGCCCTCGTCTTTGCCAAAGTCGCCGACGTCAGCCACGGCGTCGTCGTCGTCAACAGCGACGGCCGCTTCGTCTACACCCCCGACGCCAACTTCAACGGCAGCGACAGCTTCAGCTTCAGGGCCAGCGACGGCTCGCTGACGTCGACGCCGGCCACCATCTCGATCACGGTGATCGCGGTGAACGACGCGCCCACAGCGCTCGCGCAGAGCATCGCCACCAACGAAGACACCGCCAAAGACGGCGCGCTCACCGCCAGTGACGTCGAGGGCAGCACGTTGACGTTCTCCGTCGTCCAGGCGCCCAGCCGCGGCGTCGTCGTCGTCAACGCCAACGGCACCTTCCGCTACACGCCGAACCTCAACGACAACGGCAGCGACAGCTTCACCTTCAAGGTCAGCGATGGCAGCGCGCAATCGGCGCCGGCCGCCGTCAGCATCGTCGTCAACGCCGTCAACGACGTCCCCGTCGCTGCCGCCGCCAGCGTCGTCGTCGACGAAGACGACGATGTCGCAGGCGTGCTCGTCGCCACTGACGTCGAAGGCAGCGCCCTGGCCTTTGCCGTCGCCGCCGCCGCCAGCCACGGCGTCGTCGTCGTCAACGCCGACGGCAGCTTCGTCTACACCGCCGACGCCGACTTCAACGGCAGCGACGCCTTCTCATTCACCGCCAGCGACGGCGCGTTGACGTCGACGCCAGCCCTCGTCTCGATCGAAGTGCTGCCGGTGAACGACGCGCCCGTCGCCAACGCGCAGGCGCTGACGACGCGCGAAGACACCGCGCTCAGCGGCACCGTCAGCGCCAGCGACGTCGACAACGACCCGTTGATCTTCTCGCTGGCCACCGCCGCGTCAAACGGCGCCGTCAGCGTGGCCGCCAACGGCAGCTTCACCTACACGCCGGCCGCCAACTCCAACGGTCGCGACAGCTTCAGCTTCAGCGCTTTTGATGGCCGCGCCGCCGTCACCGCCGTCGTCACCATCGACGTCAGCGCCGACAACGACGCCCCCGTCGCCGACAACGCCGCCGTCACCGCCGACGAAGACGTCGCCAAAGACGGCGTCTTGATCGCCCGCGACGTCGACAACGCCAGCTTGACCTTCTCGCTCGTCAGCGACGGCAGCCGCGGCCGCGCCACCGTCAACGCCGACGGCAGCTTCCGCTACCTTGGCAACGCCAACGACAACGGCGGCGACAGCTTCGTCTTCGTCGCCTCTGACGGCGTTTTGACGTCGGCGCCGGCGTCGGTCACGGTCACGCTGCGCGCCGTCAACGACGCGCCCGTCGCCACAGCTGCGACCTTCAGCACCACCGAAGACACTGCGGTCAGCGGCACGCTCGCAGCCAGCGATGTCGACATCGGCGACCTGCTCGCCTTCTCGCTCGATGACGCCGCCGACCACGGCAGCGTCGTCGTCGCCAGCAACGGCGCCTTTACGTACACGCCCGACGCCAACTTCGCCGGCGCCGACAGCTTCCGCTTCGCCGCCAGCGATGGACGCTTGAGCTCGACGGCCGTCGTCGTCATCGCCGTCGGCGCCCAGAACGATCTGCCGGTCGCCTTTGACGCGTCGTTCACCACCGACGAAGACGAGCCCCTCGACGACGTCGTCGCCGGCTTCGACATCGACGGCACGCCGCTGACGTTCGCGCTCGACGAAGCCCCCGCCCTCGGCAGCGTCGTCGTCGACGCCGACGGCGCCTTCCACTACGTCCCCGACGCCGACGTCTCGGGCGAAGACACGTTCACGTTCACCGTCTCTGACGAGAGCCAGACCTCGCTGCCGGCGACCGTCACCGTCACCATCGCGCCGGTGAACGACGCGCCCGTGGCCGTCGCCCAGGTCGTCGTCGTCGACGAAGACGCCGTGCTCGACGGCGCCGTCAGCGCCACCGACGTCGAAGGCGACGACGTCACCTTCGCCCTCGTCAGCGGCGCCGCCCACGGCAGCGTCGTCGTCAACGCCGACGGCAGCTTCCGCTACGTCGCTGACGCCGACTTCAATGGCGCCGACAGCTTCGCCTTTGCCGCCAGCGACGACGATGCCACCTCGGCCCCGGCCATCGTCGCGGTCACGGTGCGCGCGCAAGATGACGTGCCCGTCGGCGTCGACAGCAGCGTGACGACCGCCGAAGACACCGCCGTCGCTGGCGTCGTCAGCGCCATCGACAAAGACGGCGACGTGTTGGTGTTCAGCCTCGACACCGGCGCCGCCAACGGCAGCGTGGTCGTCGACGAAGACGGCGTCTTTACCTACACCGGCGACGCCGACTTCAACGGCGCCGACAGCTTCGTCTTCGCCGCCTTCGACGGCACCAGCGTCGTCAACGGCACCGTCACCGTCATCGTCAGCGCCGTGAACGACGCCCCCACGGCCGCCGCCGTCGCCGTCGCCACCGACGAAGACAGCGCCGTCAGCGGCGCCGTCGTCGGCAGCGACGTCGATGAAGACGACGTCACCTTCACCCTCGGCGCTGCCGCCCGCGGCACCGCCGTCGTCGCCGCCGATGGCAGCTTCACGTACACGCCGCGCGCCAACGACACCGGCGTCGACGCCTTTGACGTCGTCGTCAGCGATGGCACAGCCACGACGTCGGCGCGCGTGACCGTCACCATCAACGCCATCAACGACGCGCCCGTCGCTGTCGGCCAGACCACAGCCACTGACGAAGACACCGCCGTCAGCGGCGCTGTGGTTGCCAGCGACGTCGACGACGCCACGCTCGTCTTTGCGCTGGTCAGCGCGCCCGCCGCCGGCAGCGTCGTCGTCGAAGTTGACGGACGCTTCACGTACACGCCCAACGCCAACGTCTCGGGCGCCGACAGCTTCGTCGTCGCCGCCAGCGACGGACGCCTCGACAGCCGCGCCACCGTCATCGTCAACGTCAACGCCGTCAACGACGCCCCCGTCGTCGCCGTCACGCGCTTCGCCACCGACGAAGACACCACGCTGCGCGCCGTCCTCGTCGCCGGCGACGTCGATGGCGACGTCGTCTCGTTCGCCGTCGCCGCCGGCGCGGCCAACGGTGACGTCGCTGTCGACGCCGACGGCGCCTTTGTCTACGTGCCCGCCGCCGACGAAAACGGCGCCGACAGCTTCGTCGTCACCGCCAGCGACGGCGACGCGGTCGTCGTCGTCAACGTCAGCATCGACGTCGTCGCGGTCAACGACGCGCCCACCATCGCCGCAGCCACCGCCACCGGCGACGAAGACACGCAGATCACGGCGCAGCTCGTGGCCAGCGACAAAGACGGCGACGCCCTCAGCTTCAGCGTCGTCACCGACGGCCAAAACGGACGCGCCGCTGTCGACGCCACGGGCCGCTTCACCTACGTGCCGAACGCCGACAGCAGCGGCAGCGATGTCGTCGTCGTCGCCGTCAGCGACGGCGTGATCGCCGTCCAGGGCACCGTCAGCGTCGTCGTCAACCCCGTCAACGACGCGCCCACGGCCAGGGCCGTCAGCGTCGTCGTCGACGAAGATGGCAGCGTCACCGGCGCCGTCGTTGGCCGCGACGTCGATGGCGACGTCTTGGCCTTTGCCCTCGCCACCGCAGGCGTTCGCGGCGTCGCCATCGTCAACAGCGACGGATCCTTCGCCTACGCCCCCGTCGGCGACGAGAACGGCGACGACAGCTTCGTCGTGCGCGTCAGTGACGGCAGCGCCAGCGTCACCGCCGTCGTCAGCGTCGTCATCAACGCCATCAACGACGCCCCGACCGCTGTCGCCCTCGACGTCACCATCGACGAAGACGTCGTCTTTGCCGGCGCCGTGAGCGCCAGCGACGTCGACTCGGCCGACGTCACCTTCGCTCTCGAGGCCGCCGGCAACGGCGCTGTCGTCGTCAACGGCGATGGCAGCTTCGTCTACACGCCGGTCGCCGGCTTCTCGGGCGTCGACAGCTTCGCCTTCGGCGCCAGCGATGGGCTGTTGTCGTCGACGGCCACGGTCACGATCACCATCACCGCCGTCGATGATGTGCCCGTGGCCACCGCCACGGTGTTCTCGACCGATGAAGACGTCACCCTGCGCGGTGCGCTCGTCGGCAGCGATGAAGAAGGCGCAGCGCTGCGCTTCGCGCTCGTCGACGGCGCCGCCCGCGGCAGCGTCGTCGTCGACGTCGACGGCGCGTTTGTCTACGTCCCCAACGCTGACGCGAATGGCGACGACAGCTTCTCGTTCAGCGTCAACGACGGCACGAGCACCAGCGCGCCGGCGACAGTGACGGTGTCGGTGGCGTTGGTGAACGACGCTCCTGTCATCACAGCGCCTGTCGAGAACGACGTCGTCACCGTGCTCTTCGGTGTGGCCGACACGCGCGCGGTCATCGCCGGCGATGTCGATGGCGATCTGCTGACGGTCACCGTCGATGGCGGCGCCCTCGACGTCGTCGTCGACAACGGCAGCCTGGTGTTCACGCCGCGCGGCGACGAGGGCGGCCTGCAGACCGCCACGCTCAGCGTGTCTGACGGCACTGTGACGACGACGCGCACGGTGCAGTGGCAGGTCGAGGTCACCGACGTCGATGGCGACGGCGTGCCCGACCGCATCGAAGACGAGCTCGGCATGGCCACCGACAGCGACGACAGCGATGGCGATGGCCTCACTGACTTGTTTGAGATCGGTGACATCGATGATCCGAAAGACAGCGATGGCGACGACACCATCGACGCGCTCGACGACGACAGCGATGGCGATGGCGTCTCTGACCTCGAAGAAGAAGGCGACGGCGACAGCGCCACCCCCGCCGTCGACACCGACGATGACGACGTGATCGACGCCCTCGACGACGACAGCGATGGCGACGGCATCAGCGATGCCGATGACCTCTGCCGTGTTGTTGTTGATGATGGCACCGACAGCGACTCCGACGGCGTCGGCGATGCCTGCGACGACGATGACGGTGGCGAAGGCGAAGGCGAAGGCGAGGGCGAGGGCGAGGGCGAGGGCGAGCCCGTCGGTGAGGGTGAAGGCGAAGAAGGCGAAGGCGAGGGCGAACCCGTCGGCGAAGGCGAAGGCGAAGAAGGCGAAGGCGAAGGCGAACCCGTCGGCGAGGGCGAAGGCGAAGAAGGCGAAGGCGAACCTGCCGAAGGCGAAGGCGAACCCCCCGTCGACACCTGCGCGGGCTGCACGTCCTCTGGCGCCGCGTCCTCGGTGGGCTGGCTGGTGCTGGGGGCCGCGCTGCTCCGCCGTCGTCGTCGCTGACCCGGTGCGTCGTCGTCGTCGCGCTTCTGCGACGTGAGGTCGCACCAGCGCCCGTCACGAACTCGAGCAGCGCGCCGCTGAACGATAGAGTCGTCGGATGCGGCGCGCGATTGTGGCCCGGCTTCAAGGCAGCGCCGCACCCGAGGTCGCGCGTCGCGCGTCGCGTCTCGTCGGTGCCACGGGCAACATCGCTGAGCAGCTGATGGCGTTGGGCTTCGCGTCGCGCGACGTGCTCGACGCCTGCAGCGCCGTCACCGGGCTCTCGCTGGCGCCGACAAACTGGGTGCAGCGCGCGGTCTTTCTCGACAGCGCCGACGACCGCGCCCTGTGCATCCAGCTCGGCGCCGCGCCCTTCTCGCTCGGACCAGGACGGCTCGGCATCGTCTACGCCGACCCGATCGTGGCGACGTCGCACGACGCGCTCGGCTTTCCGTTGCACACCGCCTTTGTCGGCGCTGCGCCCGACGTTGAGAGCGTGCTCGCGCGGTCGCCGCCCGCCTTTGGCGCGCCCTCGACCAGTGTTGTTGTCGCCGGCGACATGACCGTCGACGACATGACGCTGCCCGCGTCGGCGTTGGCGGCGCTGCCGTCGTGGTCCGCGCCGCCCGCCGACGAAGTCGCCGCCACGCTCGATGTGCGGAGCGCGCCGAAGTACAAGAAGCCGCCGCCAACTTCGCCGCCAACGCCGCTGTCACCGTCCCCGACGCGCGCGGCGCCACCGTCGTCGCGCACGTCGTCGACGTCGACGGTGTCGGTGCC
>JANNAY010000953.1:0-4291 GCA_031384945.1 Deltaproteobacteria bacterium | reverse complement strand
CGCCGTCGTCGCCGCCGCGAAGAAGCCGATGTGGGCCATCTCGATGTGGTTGGCCGCGACGTTCGCGGTGTTGCCGCCGCTGGCGTTTCTGGCCAGCGCATCGCGGGGTGACGGCGTCGCCGTCGTAATGAAGCAAGAGCTGAACAAGAGCGGCAAGCTCGATCAGCTCACCGCTGAGCAGCGCGATGGCTTCGACCGCATCGTGGTGCCGGCGACGACGGTGATGCTGCCGATCGGCGCCGCCGCCAAGCGCCAGCTGTGGATCTTCTACTGCGCGCTCGTGTGCCTCGCGTTCTTGCAGGGCACCCGCAAACACATGACCTTCAAGAACACCATCGCCGTCGCCGTGGTCGGCGCCGCGCCGTGGTTCCTCTACGACGTCGTCAGCGCCGTCACGCTCTTGCACTTCGACGTCGGCGGCATCGATCCGTCGAACCCGGTCGCGTCAAACCCGGCGTCGTGGATCTTCTCGGGCAAAGAGACGCGCACGCCGCTGGCGGTCTTCTTGCGCGGCTTCGACTTCTTCGAGCTCTGGGGCTGCGTGTGGATGACCTCAGCGCTCACCCGCCACGCCGGCGGCCGCACGTCGCTGCCCGCCGTCGTCGTCTTCGGCGGCCACGTTGCTGCGACGCTGAAGGATGTTGCTTCGGCTGCCGCCACGTCCTGAGCGGCTGCTGACACGGCGCAGATCCAGCCGCTCAAGTCGGCGCCGGCGCCGCCGTTGTCGACGTCATGCTCGCCATCGCCGTCGCCGTGCTCGCCCTCGCCGCCCCACCGCTCGCCCCCGGTGCACACAAGGCACTGACGCAAGAGCTCTCCACCGCCGACATCGTCGCCGACGTCGACGCCAGCGCCGCCGCGCAGCTCTTGCGCAACGCGGGCTGCCACAAAGCGCGCTTCACCGTGATCCACAAAGCGCTGGCGTGGCAGCGCCCCGGCAGCGACCGCTTCGTCGTCGACGCCCGCGCCCTCGGCTTCGATCACAAGGGCGCCCCCTGCGCCCACGACGTCGTCGTCGACGTCGGCTTTCGCCGCCGCGCCACCGTCGTCGCGACGGCGAAGTAGACAGCGAAACGACCCCTTTCGTCGTCGACCACCGGGGGCTAGCAACCTGCGCATGGTCGCCGCTGTTGCCCCCCTGTCGTCGTCACCGCCGGAGAAGCCGGCGGCGCTGCGGCTCACCGACGCCGAGCGTGTCGAGATCGTGCGGCGCACGCTGGGCAAGCCCGACCCGACGTTGGTCGCGTTTCCCGCCGGCGTCCGCAAAGTCGTCTTCGCCAAACACGCGCGCTTCGTGCAGCCGCTCATCGAGAAGCACTGGCCTGCGTCGCTCAACGAACGCGCCGGCAAGAAGCTGCGCTTTCTCACCTGCCAGCTCTACGCGACGGCGCCCTACACCGTGCTGTTCTCAGCGCCGCGGCCGCCCTGGCCCGTGGCCCTCGCTCGCACCGTCGGCTCGGGCCTGGGGCTCGCGCCGTCGTCGTTGTCGACGCTGTCGGGCATGGCGGTGCAGCTCGTCTCGACGTTTCTGCCCGAGCAGACCGAGAAGCGCATTTTGCTGTTCGCGGCCTTCATCGCCACCATCGACCACGTCTACGACCACTGCTTCGACGGCGTCGACCCTGTCGAGCGCGGTCGCTTGATGCACGGCCTGCTCGACGGCACGTGGACGCCCCACGACGACGCCGCCTACGCAGGCGCCTTTCGCCTCGTGCGCGCGCTGCACCAAGAGATGAGCGCCGGCATCGACAACGCCGACGACCGCCGCCAGTTCGAGCGCGCGATGGAGCGGCTGGGTGACTACGTCGACGCTGAAGTGAAGGCGATGACCGGCGTGCCCGATCCCTCTGGCTGCGCGTGGCGCATGCCCGGCGTGCTCGGCACCATCGACGGCCTGATCTTTCCCGTCTGGCGCTTCGCTGGTGAAAAGGCCCGCCAGTGGATGTACGATGTCTCTTTGTTCGTCCAGGTGCTCGACGATTTCTTGGATGTTGAAAAAGACGCCAACGACATCCGCCCCACCCCGATGCTCTCGGGCCACTGGAACGAAGCGACGCTGGTCGAGATTTGGCAGAAGACCCTCGACGGCATCGTCGACCTCGCCCGCGACTCCGGCGTCGACGATGAATCGTGGCTGACTTTTGTGCGCGAGAGCTACCGCATGATGGCGCTTGAGACCGCCGAAGCGATGGGCGTCGGCCCGGCTGGCTGAGCGAAGCAGAACGAGAAGAACAAGTCATGAAGCAAGCTGTTGTGTTGCTCTCCGGCGGACTCGACTCCGCCACTGTATTGGCCATCGCCAAAGCCCGTGGCTTTTCGTGTCATGCGATCTCGTTCCGATACGGCCAGCGCCACAGCGTCGAGCTGCAGGCCGCCAGAAGGGTCTGCGACGCCCTCGGCGCCGTCAGCCAACGCGTCGTCGACATCGACCTGCGCGCCTTTGGTGGCAGCGCGCTGACCGACGACGGCATCGCCGTGCCCCGCGGCCGCGACGCCGCTGAGATGGCCGAGTCGATCCCCGTGACCTACGTGCCGGCGCGCAACACGGTGTTCTTGAGCTACGCCCTCGCCCTCGCCGAAGTGAAAGGCGCCCGCGACGTCTTCATCGGCGCCAACGCCATCGACTACTCCGGCTACCCCGACTGCCGTCCCGAATATCTGGCGGCGTTCGAGACGATGGCGAACCTCGCCACCAAGATGGGCGTCGAAGCCATCGCCGCCGGCGACGTCGAGGGACGCGTGAAGATCCACGCGCCCATCGTCAGCATGACCAAGGGCGAGATCATCCAAGAGGGCGCGCGCCTCGGCGTCGACTACGCGCTCACCTGGTCTTGCTACGACCCGCAGATGGCGCCCGATGGACCGCGCGCCTGCGGCCAGTGCGACACCTGTTTGATCCGCAAGAAGGGCTTCGCCGACGCCAGCGTCGCCGACCCCACCCGGTATCTCGCCGCTTGAGAAGGGAGGGCATACGCTCAAGGTCGCCATGGATCTGAAGAACCGCCTCAAGGTCGCCGACCGCGCGATCAAGCTGCTCGAAAGACACATCGCCGCCGAGGGCCCGGTCCGCGTCGACGGTGAGCAGGTGTGGGCCGGCGCAAACCTGTTGAACGGACACAAACGCATCGTCGACGCCGTCTACGACGCCACCCTGTTCGGCACGACGATCTTCCTCGGCAACGTGCGCATCGCCACCCGCGCCACGGCCAAAGGCAACAACGTCGCCGCCATCGGCACCACCGCCAACGACGAGGTCACCCAGCTCGTCTTCGTCGGCGGCAACACTTTTCGCGGCGCCACCAAGACGCTCGGAAAGAGCTGGGCCATCGTCTACGTCCCGTTTCTTGACCACGCCGGTGTGCGCATCGGCATGCTGGCTGCGTTCCGCGAGCTCGTCGGCGGCGCGCACGACGACTCGCCTCTTTAACAACGCGTCGTCGCTCGACACGACGAACGACGCCGCTCACAACAGGCCGTCGACGACCCCGCTGAGCTGGCGCAGGCTCTCGCGCATACCGTCTTCCATGCCCGTGCTGACGACCATGTCGCGCACCTCTTTCGACGGGTAGATGCAGCGCTGCTTCATCGTGGTCTTGCCGTCTTTCTCGACGAGCGTGACGGTCACCGTCGACCCTGCATCGGGAAACGGATCGAAGATCTCGGTGTTCACCACCCGGTGCGGCGCGTCGATCTCGAGGTAGCTGCCGTGGAAGCCGACGACGTCGCCGCGCACGGTCTTCATCTGAAACTTCCAGCCGCCACCGACGCGGAAGTCGATCTCGCAGACGGTCATCGTGCCCCGCGAGGCCGGGGCCCACCAACGCTTCACGTTCTCGGGCTTGTGCACGGCCGCCCACACGAGGCGGGCGGGCGCGTTGAAGGTGCGCGCGATGTGGATCTCGCTGTCGCCGACGAGGGTCATCGTGGTGCCGTCGTTGGCGGAGGTCGCTGACTGATTCTTCGCTGCGGTCATGACTTCTTTCCTTTCTTTGTGGTCGTGGAGCGGGTCGCCGCGGTCTTCGGTGTCCGCGGCTGCTTCGTGCGCTTCTGCGAGGCGTCTTTGGCTTTGAGGTCGTCGAGCACAGCGTCGATGCCGGCGAAGCGCTCGTCCCACAGGCGTCGGTAGTCTTCGAGCCAATCAAAGAGCTCGCGCAGCGGCGCGCCCCGCAGCTCGTAGTGCCGCTGCTGCGCGCGCGGCTCGACGTCGACGAGGCCGGCGTCGCGCAGGACCTTCAGGTGCTTCGACACCTGCGGCTGCGCCAGGTCGAGCCGCTCGACGATCTCGCCGACG
>JANNAY010000936.1:0-3067 GCA_031384945.1 Deltaproteobacteria bacterium | reverse complement strand
CGCCGTCGTCGTCGGCCGCAAGTGGTCGAAAGACGAAGGCCGCGCGTTGTCCGACGCGTTGTTGGCGACCGAGCAGAAGCTCAAGACCCAGCACGACCTCGGCGCTGACGACGAAGACAGCCGCGAAAAAGGCTGGATCGGCGTGCTGCAAGCCGTCGCCCACGTCGACGTCGCCCGCGCCGCCGGCGTCGCCCGCACGCGCTTGAACGAGCACGTGCCGGCGTCGATCCGTCGCACGCTGTTGGCCGCGCTCGGTCGCGGCGGCAGCTCCACCGACGTCGACCTCGTCGTCAAAGCCCTCGGCGACCCCGAGATCGGCTGCCGCGTCGCCGCTGCACAAGCGCTGCGCGCGCTCGTTGGCAAAGACGCGTGGAACAAAGGCAAGGCGGCGGCGGCGAAAGACCCGCACCGCTTCGTCGACGTCATGCCCAACGACGCCGCGCTGTTGAAGGACGAGAGCGCGCGCCCGGCGCTCATCCCGATCTTGTTGAACAACAACGTCGAAGCCCTCGCCGACGCCATCGACGACAAAGCGCTGCGCAAGTCGGCCATCGACGCCCTCGGCCGCGCCGACAACGACGACATCCGCGAGAAGCTGTCTGAAGTGGCCCGCGACGACGGCGTCGATGAGAACCAGCGCAAGGCGGCCTACCGCTCGCTGCGCCGTTCAATGCGCCGCCACGACGCGCGCGAGCGTGAAAAGAAGACCACCGACGCCCTGCCCTCGTGGTCGGGTGCCGTGAACCAAGCTCAAGTGTCTGCTGAGGACGGTGCCGAATGACGACGTCAACCGCGAACCCGACGCCGGCGCTGAAGGCCACGACGGTCGCCGTCCGCTACCCGCGTGAGTCGGCGGTGCTGCCGGCCAAAGACGGCACCACCATCGCCCTGGCGCTGAACCAGAGCGGTGCCGACGTGGGCGTCGTCGCCAAGGTCGTCGACCCGTCGCTGTTCCGCGACGCGCTGGCGACGGCGATGGCCATCAAAGACAGCGACCTTCGCTACAAGGGCAGAGACCGCGCCGCCTACCTCGCCTTCTTGATGAAGAAGGGCAAGAAGGCGACGGCCGCGATTTGGGAGGCGCAGAAGGCCTTCCTCGAAGAAGCCTTCAAAGAAGTGTCGACGACGAAAGAGCTCGACCCGCTCTTGACCGTGCACCCCGACGAGGTCTCGCTCGAGGTCTTCTCGAAAGACGAGTCGGCCTACGCGCGCCTCGCCTTCAAGAACCCCAGCTTCGCCGACCGCAAGGCCAGCCACGGCACGACGTTTCTTGAAACATCGAAAGACGCGGCAGCGACGTTCGAAGCTGTCGCTGCCTACCGGCCGTTGCAGCTCGAGGCGACGCCGACGTCGACGATGAAGGGGCAGCTGATCGAGCGCCGCTACGACGTGCCCCACGCCTGGATGCGCGGCTTTCTGCAGGTGCAGTCGGCGGCCACGCTGCCGTCGACGTCGTGCACGTTGGCGCCGATCGACCTCTACAACATCTTGCTGCAGCTGCGCCTGCGCAAGGCGAAGAACCCGCCGCGCTCGCTGCGCTTCGAGCTCATCCCCGGTCAAAAGCCCCGCGTCGTGCTCGAGCCGTGGGAGCTCGTGCTCGAGAGCCACGGCCCCGTCTTCACCGGCAAGCAGCCGCGCGTCGCCCGCATCTTCGGACGCACCCGCCTCAACCTGCTGCAGCGCCTGCTGCCGCACGCCACGGGCATGCGCGTGCACTTGCTCGGCGCCGGCCTGCCGTCGTTCTTCGTCATCGAGCTGCCGAACGCGTCGCTGACCTTGGGCCTCTCGGGTTGGACAGAGTCGTCGTGGGCGTCTGCGGTGGCGTTCGACGCCATCATGCCCGCCGCCAACGACGACGCCCTCATCGCGTCGCTCGAGAAGAAGCTGACCAGCGAAGGTCCGCAGACCCTCGAGGCGCTGGTGTCGTCGTCGAAGCTGACTGGATCGAAAGGGGCCGTCGAAGCCGTGCGCGGCGCGATGCAGCGCCTCTGCCTGCGCGGCCAGGTCGTCTTCGACATCGCCGACGGCGTCTTCCGCCCGCGCTCGATCTTCGGGTCGCCCATCGCCGACGAGGTCACCGCCTTTGGCAGCGACCGCGAACGCGAAGCGCACCGGCTGTTGAGCAAGAAGAACGCGGTCGAGGTGACCAAGCTGCACGATCGAGGGTCTGACGGCGTCGAAGTCCACGGCGAGGTCAAAGACGAAGCCCAGCAGCGCACCTACGCGCCGCGCTTCACCAGCGACGTCGAAGGCCGCGTCAGCGACGCCCATTGCACCTGCCCGCGCTTCCGCCGCTCGGGCATGCGCGAGGGCCCGTGCGAGCACATGATCGCCCTGCGCGTGGCCTGGGGCCGCAAGCGCGTCGAAGACGAGATGAAGCGCGACACGCCCGAGGGTCGCAAGCTCATCCGCGCCGAGACCCGCACCTTCCTGCGCCGCGACGGCAAGAGCGGCAAGCAGACGGTCACCCGCGTGTCGCTCGACGACAAAGTCGTGCGGCTCGAGTGGGGTTTGGCCCTTGAAGCTCCGCGTCACCAGCGGATCTGGTTTGACTCTGATTCAGAAGCACGCGATGCTTATTTCCAGCGACTGGATGCGTTGTTAGACGAAGGCTTCGTCGACGCAGACCGCTCGCTGGGCTGAACGACTTACTGTTCTTGATTTGACGAGGAAAGGAGCACGCACACACACATTGACCGACGACGTCGGGGCAGCTTTTTGGAGATCAGAGTTGTGAACGGCTCAGCCGTTGTGCCTCGCGCACAAGGTCGATGTTGCGTCGACCTGGAGAATCGCCTGACAACCTCCGCAAGACACGGGAGCTCGGCTTCACAATCCAGGGGCTGAAGAGCCGCCACCGGCGCCGGGTGGAGACGATGCGGGTCGGCGACAGAATCCTCTACTACGTGACGGGACGGATGGCGTTTGCCGCCACGGTCACCGTCGCGTCGCCGATGTACGAGGACCACACCCCACTGTGGCGCTCCGCCCGCCGTGACGAGGACTACCCGTGGCGAGTGCACATTCGTCCCGATGTCGTGCTCGAGGACGCCGACTGGATTCCTGC
>JANNAY010000932.1:0-7242 GCA_031384945.1 Deltaproteobacteria bacterium | reverse complement strand
CAGGCGCGCCACCCGGCGCCCGGCGTCGTCGCCCTAACCGGCCTCGGCGACGAGTCCATCGCCGTCGAGCTGATGAAGGCCGGCGTTCAAGACTATTTGAACAAGCACAAGCTCGACGCAGCGCTGCTGTGGACGGCGCTGCGCGGGGCCGTGAGCCAGGCGCGGGCGAAGAACCTCGAGCGCGAGATGTTGCTCGGCCAGCGTCGTCACATCGCGCGCCTCGAGGCCCTGGCGATCCACGCGCCGTCTTTGGTGGGTGGGTTGTCGCTCGCCGAGCTGTGCAGCCGCGCCGTCGACGTCGCGGTCGTCGTGCTCGACGCCGACGCCACAGCCATTGTCGTCAACGACGCTCACGAAGGTGACGTCGCCGACCACCGCGGCGCCGCCATCGACGTCGACGCCTTACCGCCGCTCGTCGAGCCCCTGCGTCCTGTGCGCATCGTCGTCGACGATGGCAGCTCGCTCTTCGCGGTCTCGATCAAGCACGGTGACGTCGAGGCGCGGCTGGTGGCGCGCGTGCGGCCGTCGACGTCGTCGCCGGTGCTGCACACCGGCGAGCTCGATGTCGTTGAGGCCGTCTTTGGCCAGCTCGCGCTGGTGTTGGCCCGCTCGCTCGAGAACGCGCGGCTGCTGCGCCACGTTGAGCGCGAGGTGCGGCTGCGCGACGAGGTGATGGCGGTGGTGTCGCACGACCTGCGCGGACCTCTCGGCAACGCCCTCGTCGCTTGCGAGCTGCTCGAGCCCGGCCTGCGCGCCGAAGACGTCGGCGTGCTGCGCCGCATGTGCAGCAGCCTCACGCACATGCGCGGTCTCGTCGACGATCTCGTCGAGGCCGTGCGCGCCCGCGGGGTCGACGACGAGAGCGAGCTGGTGCTGCGGCGCACAGTGCTCGACGTCAAAGAGCTGGTGCTCGACGCCGCCGCGCTGATCGAAGAGGCCTGCCGCAGCCGCAACATCGCGCTGACGACGACGACGACCGCGACGCGGCCGTTGTCGGCGGACCGTCGCCGCGTGCTGCAGGTGCTCGGCAACCTCTTGCAGAACGCCGTGAAATTCACCCCCGACGGCGGCGCCATCGACGTCAGCGCCCGCGACGTCGTCGTCGAAGGCAACGGCGGCGTCGAATTCACCGTCGTCGACACCGGCAAAGGCGTCGCCGAAGACGCCGTCGCCCACGTCTTCGAGCGGTTTTGGAAGGGCGATCAACGCGTCGCTGGCGGCCTCGGCCTCGGCCTCGCCATCGCCCGCGCCGTCGTCGATGCCCACGGCGGCACCATCTGGTGCACCAGCACGCCCGGACAAGGTGCGCGCTTTACGTTTTTCTTGCCCCGCGGCGATACCGAGGCCGCCGCGTTGGTGGCGCACGCACCGTGAGGCCGCTGCACATCTTGCTCGTCGACGACGACGACATCGAGGTCGAGAACGTGCAGCGCGCGTGCAAGCGCGCCGGCATCACGCATCCGTTGTTCGTTGCCTGTGATGGCGTGCAGGCGCTGGCGATGATGCGCAGCAACGAGGTGCCGCGTGAGCGACGCGTGGTGCTGCTCGATCTCAACATGCCGCGCATGACAGGTCTCGAGATGCTCGCCGAGCTGCGCGCTGATCCGACCTTGCGTCACACGCCCGTCGTCGTGTTCTCGACGTCGAGCCACACCTCCGACATCGACGAGGCCTACCGCCATTGCGCCGCTGGCTATCTCGTCAAGCCGCAGAGCTTCGAGCAGCTCGTACAAGCCCTCACGGCCCTCGTCGCCGCCTGGCAAGTGCTCGAGCTCTGATCGACGAGCGAGACGCTGCTCTTCTCAGCGCGCGGCGAGCTGGGTCTCGAGGTCGTCGATGCGCTTCTCGAGGCCGATGATCTTCTTCGTCAGGCCGTCGTGCACGTTGGACCAGCTCGCGTCAGTCGCCGCGACGACGTCGTCTTTGACATGGTTTCTGACAGCGACGACCTCGGCGCCGAGGTCGGCGGCGGCTTTGACGGCGTCGTCTCTGACGTCGGCGTCGAGGTCAGCGCCTTTGGCGGCGTCGTCGAAGACGTCGACCTTGGCAGCGACGACGTCGAGGCGAGAGACAGCGTTGTCGATGAAGCGCTGGCGCTCGCTGCTCAAGGTCTTCTGCGATCGGCCGGGCATCGGCATCGCGACCTCACCGCTCGGATCAACGCCAGGAAATGGATCGACATCGTTGTTGCTGATCTCGGCGCGGCGGTCGACGAACGAGACGCCGTCGGAGGCGCAGGCGCCGAAGACGCAAGCGATGACGACGACGAAGGGGGCGATGGCTCTCTGCATGGTGAAGTCCTTGTTTGTGAAGTGGGGCGGTCAGATCAGATCGCTGAGCGCGAGGTAGCGGGCCTCGAGGTCCTTGATCTGTCCGTTGAGATCGTTCTTCGTGAGGTCCCAGGTCTCTTCACTGGTGACCTCGACGACGGCGGGCAGCTTCGCGCTGAGCGCTTGCACGTCGTCGCGCAGCGCCGAGGTGTCGACGATGACGCTGTCGATGATGCTGTTGGGCTTCTTCGACTCTCGCGCGAGCTCGCGCAGGTTCATGATCTTCTGGTGCAGCATGTCGAGGCGCGTGAGCGCGCGCGCTTGAAAGCCGTCTTTCTCGACGTCGATGCCGCTCACTTCGCCGCTCGTCTCAGCGGTGCGCGCGACCTCGGTCTCTTGCTGCGCGTTCAGCTCAGCGGTGGCGCGGGCGCGCGCGGCGCCGGGGTCAGTGGCGCAACCACCGACGGTGGTGACGACGACGATGGCAAAGAGGGCGCAGAGAGAACGCTGCATGGGGAAGCTCCTGGTTCGCACTCCCCATTGCGCAGCCCATGCCACGCAGCGGTGGCGTTCGGGCGCCGCCGCAGCCGGTGATGCCGTCGCGCGGGCGCGGCCAAGAGAGGCCGCTGTGGCGCTTTGGTGGATGTCGGTCCGCTCAGCGCGGTCGGCGCAGCCGCGCGAGCACGTCTTGAAAGCCGCGGCTCTGCAAGCGCACGCGCGGCAGCTGCGCGAGCCGCGCGCGTGGCAAGGCGTACAGCTCGCACACGCACGACACCCGCGGCGTCGTCGACGTCGTTGTCGTCACCTCGTGGCCAAGGGCGCCGCGAAACAACACGAAGCGGTTCTCGCGCGGCGTGACCTCACCCACCTGCGTGTCGCCGTTCCACAACCGCAGTTGTCCACCCTGCAAGTCGGCCGGGACGTCGACGTAGAGCACGGCGACGGCGCGTGGTGTGTAGACGACGTCGTCGCCCTCGACGACGCCGAGGGTGCTGTCGACGTGGGTGGCGACGGCGCCGCCGCCGGGCACGACGAGCACGTTGACGTAGACGGCGTTGACGTCGCCGAAGACGGCGGCGCCGACGCGGTCGAAGAGCGATGGCTCGAGCAAGCGCGCGCGGCGTTCGTCGTCGAGCGCGAGGGCGATGAAGCCTCGCAGCCACGGCACCTTCGCGATGCCCTCTTCGATCGCGCTGACGCGGCAGGCGAGCCCGAAGCCGCGCGTCGCCTCGAACGCGCCCACCAGCTGGCTCTCGCCGATCAAGCGCGAGCCATGAATGCTGCCGCGCAATTCGGCGAGGGCAGCGGCAGTGAGAACGTCGTCGAACGCGACAAATGCGGGCACCGTCGCGCTCTATCGCAGCCTGCGTCTCCGCCAACGGGAGGACGTGGAGTGGAGCCCAACGACAAGTGGAGGAAGCGACGACCCGCACCCACCGCCGACAACCACCAAGAGGTTGCCCATGCTGCTAACCCCACCGTCCTCGTCATCGTCATCGTCATCGTCGTCATCGTCATCGTCGTCATCGTCATCGTCATCGGCGTCGTCATCGTCATCGTCATCGGCGTCGTCGTCGTCGGCGTCGTCGTCATCGTCGTCGGCGCCGTCGTCGTCATCGGCGTCGGCGTCGACCGCGCTTCGTCCGAGCGCTGACCGCTTCGACGAACGTCGCGAGCAAGCCAGCGCACAGCGGCCACAGCCGGCCCAGCGCGTCGCGGCGACCTCTGAGGCCGTCAGCGGCGGCCGCCTGCGCTTCGCGGCGTCGGCATCCACGGCGCGGCTCCAGCCCCTCGCGGCGGCGGCGGCGGGCGACGAGCTGAGCGCGGTGCGCAACGGCCGGCGCGTGCTGCGGCGGGGCGACGACGACGACGCGGTCGCCGCCGTGCAGCGCCTGCTGAACGGCAGCGGCGCTTCGCTCGACGTCGACGGCGCTTTTGGCGGGGGCACCGAGCGGGCCGTGCGCGCGTTTCAAGATCGGGCGGGCCTCGCCCTCGATGGCCGCGTCGGTCCGCGCACGTTGGCGGCGCTCGAGGCGGCGCAAGCCACGACGCCGACCGCGCCCGCGACGACGGTGACGCCGACCGCGCCGACGGCGATGACGGCGAACCCGCTGCGGGCGTCGCTCGGCCAAGGCTTTCAGTATGTGATCGGCGTCGACTTCGCCGAGGGCGCCGCTGCCCTCGCAGGCGCTGGCGCCCGCGGCACGGCGATCCTCGACGGACAGGGCGCGTCGCCAGCGACGTTGACCGCGCTCAAAGACCAGGGGCTGCGACCGCTCGCCTACAACAATGCGTTCCAGACACAGCCCGGCGAGGCGCTGCCACCCGGCGTGCGCCGGCTGGCGAACGATGACCAGTGGGGCGAGGTCGTCCCCGACTTCAGCGACCGACGCTGGCAAGACCGTCGCATCGGCGAAGCAAAAGAGGCCGCGGTGGCCGGCTTCGAGGGCCTGATGCTCGACAACGTGCCGCGGGCCGGTGGCTCGGCCGTCGCCGCCGACTACGTCAAACGCATGGTCGACGAAGCCCGCGCCGCGTCGGGCAACGCCGGCTTCGGCGTGGTCTTGCAAAACGGCGAAGAGCTGGTCGCCGCACACCCGTGGCTCGTCGACGACGGCTACGTGCAGGCGCTGCAGAAAGAAGACGTCTCGTTTCACGTCAACGGCGCCGGCACGAGCACCGGCGTGCCGACCTCGGCCGACGATCGCGCCCACAACGTCGAGACGTTCACCGCCCTGCGCGCCCGCCACCCGGCGTTGCCGCTGATCGCGGTCGACTACCCGAAAGACGAGGCGCAGGCGGCCCAGGCGCAAGAGACGGCGCGGCGCCTCGGCTTTCATGTTTCGCACGTCGCCACCGCCGACGGCGGGCTGTCGCGCCTCTCGCAGCGACCGTCGTTGGTGAACGCCCTCGACTGATCGGAACCCCGCCTGCCGCAGCGTTGTCTGCGTCGGCATGGGCGCAGCGATCGACACAGCTTCGAAGGGCGGCAAGCGCAAGCTCGACGCCAACATCAACCTCGTCCCCTACGTCGACATGCTGATGACGATCATGGCCTTCTTGATCCTCACCGCCGCGTGGACGTCAGTGAACGTGCTCGAGGTGCAGTCGCCGGCGAATTCGTCGACGTCGACGCCACCGCCAAAGACGGATCCGCCGAAGCCGCTGCAGCTGGCGTTGTCGGCGTCGTCGGTCGACGTGAAAGACGACGGCGTCGCGATCGACGTCGTCGCGCTCGCCGATCACGCTCGTCTCGCCACGGTGCTGCGCGCGTTGAAGCAAGCGCACGCCGATCGCAGCGTCGAGATTCGCGTCGACGACGGCGTTGGCTACGGCGCGGTCGCCGCCCTCGTTGACGTCGTCACCGCCGAAGTGGGCGGCGCCATCGAGCTCAAAGGCGGCTGACGCTCAAGGCCCTGCGCAGACTGCGGCGCGGTCGACGTCGGCGCTGACGTCGGCGACCGCGACGACGCCGTCTTTGTCGACGGCGTAGACGCGGCCGCCGTCTTTGGCGACGACGACGACAGCGCCGTCGGCCTTTGGCAGCGAACGCACGGGCCGCAGGTCGCGATCGAGCAGGTCGATGCGGCGCTCGTAGACCGCGAGGTAGCCGCGGTTGCCCCACGGCAAGGTCTGGTCGAGCAGTCCATCGGCGCCGTCGGGCGGGGCCGCGCCGCGCAGCAGCGCTTGCGGCAACGTCGTCGACGTCAGCGGCGTGAGGCGCGTGTAGCCGCCCCGCATCTCGCTGATCCACAAGCAGTCGCCGTTGATCAGACCGCCGCCGCCGATCGTGCGACGCACCAGCTTGCCGCCCTCGACGAAGAAGGCGGCTTCGTCTTTGCCGCCCAACGCGTGCGTGACGGCGATGACCGCGCCGGTGCCGAGGTCGGGGTTCGAGCCGTTGTCGGGGATCGTGTAGTGGAGCGGCCAGCTCAGCGTTGCGCCCGCCGTCTCGCGCTCGGCGACGAGGCTGTCGTCGTCGGCGCTCTTGCGGCGCACCCACGTCAGGCGGCCGTCATCGTCGACGACGACGTTGCTGACGTCTGCTGTGACGACGCGGACGCCGCCTTTGACGCCAACGACGATGACGCGGTCGTCGTAGCAGTCGACGGCGAAGTAGCGGCCGCCGGCAGAGGCGCTGAAGTACCCGCCGCAGGGGACGGCGACGTCGTCGACCGCGGCGCCGCCGACATGGTGGCAGCGGTCGCCGTCGCAGGCCCAGACACCGCTGTCGTCGGCGAAGACGTCGCGGCCCCTGGCGCCAGTGCCGAAGGCGCGCCACGGCGACGGCCCCATCGTCGTCGTCGTCGTTGTCGTTGTCGTCGTCTTTGGCGCCGGCGCGGCGGCGGGCGTGGCGCCAAAGATCAGCGTGTCTTCGGCGACGACGGCGTGGTCGGGGACGACGACGCCACCGACGTCGGCTTCTTCGCGCAGGGCCGTCAGCGTCCAGCGGGTGACGACGTTGGCGGGCGGCCGTCGCACGCTGTGCTGCACGAAGATCGGCACGCCGGGCAGCCGCGCGAGGTCTTTGCCTGCGCCCTTTGTGCGCAGCTCGAGCTGATCGGCGAGCGCGCGCGCGCTGGTGAATGGGAACGGCCGCACCCAGACCTCGAGGGTCACGTCGTCGCTGTCGGCGCGCCAGTACGTCGTGGCGGCGTCGGCGAGGGGCGGCCGCGCGCGCTTGCCCGGATCGACCTCGACGAGGGCAGGGGCCAGCGTGCTGTCGACGAACCACAAGCGGTCGAACGGGCGAAAGCGTTCGGCGACGGCTTTGCGTTGGTGGTCGGGGTCGATGAGCCACAGCGCGCCGCTGTCGACGTCGCCGAAGACATCGACGCGGGGGTAGACGCCGAACGCGCCGCGCTTCGCGAGGCAGCGGTGGCCCACGCAGCGCATCTTCGACGACGACTGCGACACGGGCACTATGTCATCGCCGACGGAGGCGCTGAGGGACTGCTCGTAGACGACGGCG
>JANNAY010000596.1:0-3963 GCA_031384945.1 Deltaproteobacteria bacterium | reverse complement strand
TTGATGTTGTTTGTGTTTAGTGTTGTTTTGTTTGATGTCGACGAAGGCAGCGCCGATGGTGGCGTTGTTGTCGTTGTCAGCGGCAGCAACTTCGCCGTGGGCGCCCGTGTCTTCTTCGGCGCCGCCGAGGCCAACGTCAGCGACCTCACCGACACCGCGCTCACCGTGACCACGCCGCGGGTGACCGCCGCTGGCGTCGTCGACGTGCTCGTGCAGAACACCGACGGACAGGTCGCGCGCCTCGCGCAAGCCTTTACCTACATTCTGCCGCCGCCCTCGGTGACCAGCGTGTTTCCGCCCCGCGCCATCGTGGCCGGCGGCGCGGTCATCGTCGTCAGCGGCGCTGGCTTCCGCGCCGACAGCGCCGTCAACTTCGTCTCTGGCGTCGTCGACGTCGCGGCCGCCGCCACAGCCTTTGGCAACGCCAACACGTTGATCGTGACCACGCCGCCGTTTTCGGCCAACGGTCCGGCCACGCTCTTCGTCGAGAACGCCGACGGGCAAACCGCGTCGATCGCGTTTGAATTTTTCGAGCCGCAGGGTCCGCCGCCGCGCATCGTCGCCGTCGATCCCCAAAGCGGCGACGTCGACGGCGGCGACCGCGTCGTCATCCTCGGCAGCGACTTCGACGCCCCCAGCGTCATCTTTGGCAACACGGTCATCGGCGACCTCGTCGTCGAGCCCGCCGCCAACGGCTTGCAGCAGCTGCGGCTGACGACGCCACCAGGATCCGCCGGCGCCGCTCTCGTCACCGTCGTGAACGCCGACGGCCAGGCCGACTCCGGCTCTTTCGTCTACGTCGACCTCGGCGAACCCCGCGTCATCGCGATCTCGCCGTCGACGGTGCACGCCGAGATTCCTGGCGACGAGCTGCTCGTGTTCGGCGAGCGCCTCTCGCTGCTCGGCGCCGTCACCGCCACCGCCGTCTACCCGCCGCTCGAACAAGGACAGCCCGAAGAGCGCGTGCCGCTGGCCGTGACGGCGTTTGGCGACACGCTCGCGCGCCTCAGCCTCACGCAGGGGCTGCCGCCCGGGCGCTTCACTGTTGAGTTGCGCGGCACGAGCGTCGTCAGCAGCCCGCCGGTCGACGCCAAGAAGCCCAATGTCGTGCGCGTCGAGGTCGGGGCCAGCTTGCTGATGATCGGCGACAACCTCGCCGGCGATCGCCTCACCGCCGTCGTGGTGGCGGGTGAGCCCTGCATCAATGTCGTCGCTGACGAGCGCTTGCTGACCTGTCGCTTGCAGAACGATCCCGATGGCGAGCAGCTCATCGAGCTGCGCTATGGCAACACCGTCGTCGAAGACGACACCTTCCTCGTCAGCAAGGTCGACGACGGTGGCAACGGTGGTGATCCGCGCTGCGACGCCGCCCCTGTCGACGCGAGCTGCACGCCTGCGGGCGCGGGCTTGAACTGCGACGCCGGGCGCGCGGTCAGCTGGGTCGAGGCGCACTGCATCTGCGCAGCCAACGGCGGTGAGCTCGCCGTCATTCAAGACGACACCGAGAACCAGCAGGTCAGCCAGCGCGGCGGCGGCAGCTGGATCGGCCTCGCCGACGAAGACGCCGACGGCAGGTACGACGTCTGGGTCGACGGCACGCCGGTCGACTTCAACAAGATTCTCGGCACGCCGGCACCGGGCGGCTGCGCCACCATCAGCCAGGGCCAGTGGATCGTCGGCGGCTGCGGCGCCGCTGACGCACCGCCGAAATTCTTCTGCGAGCTCGGCGGCGGCGGCGACGCGCCCAACCTCGACGAGCAAGACGGACCGGTCACCTGGCCCGATGACGTCGTCATCAGAGGCAGCAACCTCGGCGACGTGCAGTCGCTGCAGCTGACGTGGCTGCCGGCGCCTGCGGCGCCGCTGACGCTGACGACGAGCGCGCCGACGGCGACCAAGACGAAGATCTCGACGCGCGATCTGGCGCCGGGTCCGTGGCAGGCGTGCGCGGGTCTGAGCTGCACGCAGCTCAACGTGCAGGCGCCCGCCATCGAGATCGAGCGCAACGACAACGACAACGACGCCACCGGCATCTCGCTTGGCGCGCCGATCGACGGCAGCGGCAACGATGGCAACGGCGACGACTTCTTCTTCTTCCGCAGCGTCGAAGGCGAAGTGCGCATCACCATCACCACCTTCACCTCGGGCTGCGGCACCGTCACCGGCCGTCTCGACGATGGACCGCCCCAGCAAGACGCCGGCTGCAATCCGATCGTGTTCAACGCGTTCTTTTCAGACGGCGAAGAGCACTTCGTCTCGCTCGGCGGCAACGGCGAGGTCGGCGTCTTCGGCTACACCGTCGACGTCCAGGCCGCCGTTGTCGGCGGCTGCAACTTCAACGGCGTCATCGACCCCGGCGAACAATGCGACAGCCCCGAGGCCACCTGCGGCAACTGCCTCGAATCCGGCGAGCCCGACGACGCCATCGCCGACGCCTTTCCGATCGCACCCGTCGTGCCGGTGTCGGTGCGTCGCGCCATCGCCTTTGGTGACATCGACACCTACCGCGCCGCTCCCTTCACGGGCGAGGTGACCTTGTTCCGCACCGACGGCGGCCCCTGCTTCGACGCCGCCCTCGACGAGGTCGACAGCGACGGCTTCATCGTCGCCACCGCGCAGCCCGTCGCAGCCGACTGCGGCACCTTCGTCGTCAGCAACCCCCAGACGCGCTTCTTCCGCGTCGGCGCGCGCGCGACGCCGGTGGGCTTTCCCTACCAGCTCGCCTTCTCACCCAACGTGGCGCAGCAGTGCCCCGACTTCGTTGTGACGGGCAGCGAGACCTGCGACGACGGAAACGCCGTCAACGGCGACGGCTGCGACGACACATGCGCCAGCGAGCCCGGCTTCACCTGCACCAACGGCACGGCGTGCCTGCGAGATGACGCGCCCTTCTTCATCGTCACGGGCTTCGGCGAAGTCGCCACGAACCCGTCACCGGGTGCGCCGCTGCTCGTCGAGCCTGCAGGTCCCGCGACGCCGCTCGTTCTGCGAGAGGCGTCTGCGGGTCCGCCTGACGCCGTGTTTCTCGTCGACCAGAACGGCTTCTTTCTGCAGAGCAACGGCGGCAGCGTCTTCTTGAGCCCTGACACGCCCACCACGTTCGTTCGCGTCCCGGCGCTCAGCGGCTCGCGCGTCGCCGTCTCGTACGCGTTTCCCCAAGAGCCGGGCTCGTTCTTGTTCGGCGCTCAGACCGGTCAGCTCGTGACGGGCAACACCAACCCCGACTTCGCATCGCGGGCGAGCTTCAGCCGCACCGCCACCTGCCTGAACAACGGCATCGGCGACAACGAAGAATGCGACGGCGGCGTCGGCTGCAGCCTGGCCTGTCGCGAAGAGCCGGGGTTCATCTGCACGCCCTCTGGCTGCGCGCCAGGCAACTGCCAGAGCGTCGACCTCAGCAGCTCCAGCGTCGCTGGCTTCGAGACCAACGGCGGACAGTTCAACGGTACGTTCTTCCCCGGCAACCGCCTGAGCCCGCTGCGCAGCCTCAACGTGAACTTTCCCGTGCGCGTGAAAGTGACGGCGACGTGGGACACCTTCGTCGGCGACATCGCCTTCGTCGGCGTCCGCAGCGACGGCAATGCCATCGCCGCCGCGACCAACGAGCCTGGCAACTCGATCTACTTGCGGCTGCACGTGAGCACGGGTGCTCAGCAAGCCGACCTCAACGGCGGCGCGACGCAGCTGATCACGCGGCAGATGCCGAACCCGGCCTTCTCGACGCCGTACCGCGTGACGATGACCGACGACGGCAACGAAGTCGCCGCCAGCGTCGTCAACGGCGTCGACGGCAGCCGCGTCGACTACCTCACGTCGACCGGCTTCGTGCCCGTTCCGGGTCAGAACCGCGTGGTGCTGAGCGGCGAGCAAGTGCGGTTCTCGGGCCTCGAGCTCTGTCAGGGCGACTAGCTAGCGGTTGCCGTCGTCGAGCGTGCCGCGCAGGGTGCGCCGGTGGCCGAGGCG
>JANNAY010000830.1:0-3775 GCA_031384945.1 Deltaproteobacteria bacterium | reverse complement strand
ACGCCCGCCCAAAACCGCCCCCCCCTTTTTACCCGGGGGGGTGGGGGCGCAGGCGACGGCGACCCCCCGCCGCCGCCGCCGCCCGCGCAGATCCGCGGCCGCGTCTTCGGCTTCGCCAAAGAATTCTTCGACCCCGCTGCCCTCGGCCCCGACGAGCTCGCCATCGCCTTTGTGCAAACCACCGGCCGCGACGAATTCGGCAACGGCAGCCAGGCCGACGACGCTGTCATCGGCGAGGGCGGCGAATTTCACATCTCGTTCTCGCGCCCTGGACGCCTCGCCCTCGTCGCCGTCGCCGGCATCTTCAACACCACCACCAAAGAATTTCGCCCGCTGCAGATGGGCGTGCGCCGCGAGGTCTTTCCCGAGTTCGGCGTCACGCTCATCGATCAAGACATCGAGCTGACCATCGCCCTCGATCGCGAGGTCGACCTGTCGTTGCCCGACGCGCCGCTCGACTTCGAGATCGAAGACATCACCGCGCGCTTCGGCAACGGACCCGACATCACCCGCGTCGTCCCGTTCATCCAGCTCGGTGGTGAGGGTGCCTTCAACTACACGAACGCCGTCGGCGGCACGCGCAACCACGCCCTCGAGAACATGCCCGACGTGCCTGGCGAGATGCTGACCTTCATCGCCGGCTCGTACTCGACGACGGGCTTCAACCTCTTCACCAACTTCGGCAGCGTGACCCTGCGGCAGAACTCGGTCATCGTCTCCGGCGACGGCGTCGTCTGGGACGGCGTCAATCCGTTCACCGGTCAGCCCGACGCCATCGGCAAGATCCTCGTCGTCGAGCTGCCCGACGGCACCCGCTTCGCCTCGACCATCGTCGGCGTCGACCCGGTCACCAACGATCTGCGCGTGCTCGACCGCTCACCCGTCAACGCCGACGGCCTGACGTTTCACATCGGCGACGCCGGCATCCCGTCGTCCGAGGTCATTCAAGACGGCGTCGGCGACCTGCGCGGCGGCGTCACCATCCAGCCGGTGCTCGGCATCCCTGAGGTGATCTCGCCCCTCGACAACGGCGTGCTGTTGCAGCGCACCTTGCGTTGGAAGCGCGCCCTCGGCGAGCAGCCCACGATTCACCAGATGTATTTGTTCGAGCCCATCAACCTGGCGCAAATCTGGAGCTTCTACATCGACGGCAGCCGCACCAAGGTGCCAGTGCCCGTCGTGCCGCGCTTCGAAGATTTCGCGCCTCTCTTGCCGAAGCACGAGCTCGATTTTCTCGTCGAAGACTTCGTTCCCCCGGGTGACCTCATCGTGGGTCAGCTCGCCTGGCAGCACGAGGCCATCTTCACGCCGGGGCTCGAGTACACGAACTGGTCGTTGCTCGACATCGGCACCCGCGGTCGTCGTGCCTGGACGACCAACTTGAAGATCTTCGTCCACGGCCGCGACGACTGACCTTCAGCCACGTTGGTTCTCGAGAGAGCGCGCCGCACCCCGGCGCGCTTTTTCTTTTGGCACCGGTTGAAGCGAACCGACGGCGCCAGCGTTCCACGCGCTCGACCACAAACCCTGGAGGAGCCCATGAAGCCCTACGACCACGCCTTGCGCGACGTCGCTGCGTTCGGCGGCGTCGTCGACGACTACCTCGCCATCCACGACTGGTTCGACCAGACGAAAGCGTTCTTGCCCGACATGCGGCACCGCGCCGTGCTGCACAACGCGTGGGGCATCTTCTTGTGCGAGCAGGTCTTCGGCGTCGTCGTCAAGAACGCCGACGGCAAGCACATCCCCGTTCGCACCATCGCCGAGCGCCACGTGCTCGCTGATCTGAAATTCATCCCGACCTTTGAGCAGTGCTTCGGCGACTTGCCGTTTCACGATTGGCTCACGGGCAAGAGCGAAGGCTTTCGTGACGTCGTCATCGACGCCTTGAAGAGCAAAGCAGGAGGAGGTGATGCATGAAGCTCTACGTCCTCTTCGAGCGTCTCTACGACGCCAACTACTGGGAGTTTGACGGACTCGGCGCGGCCCTCGGCGCTTGCTTCGACGAGGAGCAGGCGAAGGAGATCGCGCGGGTGCGCACCCTCGCGTTTTGGCGGAGCAAACCGCCCGAGAACGCGCTCAAGTCTCTCGGCTACTTCTTGAAGCACATGGGCTACGGCGACGACGTCATCGCCGAAGACGAGCTCTTCTGGATCCTGCTCGAGAGCGGCGATGACTACGACCGCGCCTTGTTCGTCGTCGTCGATGTCGTTGCCGTTGACGTCACCGCCCTGCCGCGCGCGCGCCTCGATCGTCTTGGCGCGCTCGCGCGGATGGCTGACCTTTTGGCGCCGTGGTCCAAACACGCGGCGCAAGCACTGCGGGAGGACGCATGACCCTCAAGATCTGGCTCATCCTCGAGAGAGACTGGGAGTACGACGACAGCTTCTACGGCTTCGGAGGCGCCGCCCGCGTCTTCGGCGTCTTCTTCGCGAAGGCCGAAGCGTTGGCCGCCGTCGACGCCGCCGAGGCCGCCTTCTGGCGCGAGCACCGCGACAACGACCGCTACGAATATCGCCGTGGCCCGCTCTGCCGCGCCTCGGCCCTGGGCGACCTCGAGTCTCCCCTCGTGATCCAGGAGGTCGTCGTCACGCAGGAGTTCTTGCACACCGCGGGTCTGTCCGAAGGCCAGCGGCACGCGCTCTTGCGGAGCCTGGCCGACGTCGTGCGGCCGATCTCCGCACGCGCGGCAGATCACCTCGAGGCCGGCGACGGGTGATCGTTGGCGGCGGCGTTTCCATACCGTACCGTATGGTATGGAAACGCTGTCGCTCGCCGCCGCCATCGTCGTCGCCGTCGTCTGCGGCGGGCTCTCGCTCTTGCACCTGTCGTGGGCGGCGGGCTCGCGCTGGCCCGGCACCGACGACGCCGACCTCTTCGACCTCGTCGTCGGCGCGCCTCTCTCGCCGCGCGCGAGCGCTGCCGGCGCCGGCGTCCCCGGCGTCGCCGCCTGCGTCGTCGTCGCCGTCTTGTTGGCCGGCGCTGGCGCTGTCGTCGTCGCCAGCGTCGACGTCCTGGCCGTCTGCGTCGGCGTCGTCTTTTTCGCCCGCGGCGTCGGCGGCTTCTTCGACGCGCGCCTGCGCCCCGCCACGGTCGGCACGCGCTTCGAGCGGCTGAACCGCGTCTTCTACTCGCCGCTGTGTCTGGCGTTGGCGGCCCTCGTCGCCGTCGCGGTCGTGGGCCGATGACCGCACGTCTGCGTCGGCAAGACTGGCTGTTGGCGGGCCTTGCCGTCGTGCGCGACGACGGCGACGCGGCCCTGACGCTCGAGCGGCTGTGTGCCGTCGTCGAGAAGACCAAGGGCAGTTTCTACCACCACTTCGGCGACGTCGACGGCTTCGCTGCCGAGCTGCTGACGACGTGGGAGCACGAGCTGACGACGCTGCCGATCGCCGAAGGCACCACCGCGGCGCGCCTCGACGATGTCGTGCGCGGCCTCGACCACCGCCTCGATCGCGCGGTGCGGGCGTGGGGCTTGCGCGACGCCCGCGCCCGCGCCGCCGTCGACCGCGTCGATGGCCGGCGCATCGCGCACCTCGAGCGGTTGCACGTCGACGCAAAGACGCCGTCGCCGAAGACCGCGGCGCAGTTGGAGTACGCGGTGTTTCTCGGGCTGCAGCACTGCGACGTGCTCGGCCCGTCGACTGCGCGATCGCTGCGCCCGGTGTTGCAGGCGGCGATCGCGGCGACGACGACGAAGCAGACAAAGAAGACGAAGGCGCGCTGAGCTCAGCTCAGACGGCCCTCAGACGGCCCAGACGGCCCTCAGACGGCG
>JANNAY010000802.1:0-3006 GCA_031384945.1 Deltaproteobacteria bacterium | reverse complement strand
CGACGGTGACGACGGCAAAGGCGCCGCTGGCGACGGCTGTGGCGGGGGCTTCGTCGACGGAGAAGCTGGCGCTGTCGACGTCGACGCTGCGGATGGTCAGCGGCGCGTTGCCTGGGTTCTGCACGGCGAAGGACCAGCGGGCTTCGTGTCCGACAGAGACGGTGCCGAAGTCGTGGGCGCAGCCGCTGACGCCGTCGGCGCCGCAGACCGCGGCGCCGTCGACGTCTTGCACCGACACGCGCGGCCGCAGCGCTGACAGCGGCTCGGGCTCACAGCCGGCGACGCAGGCGAAGGAGATGACGGCGCAGACGAAGAGTGCGGAGCGGGCGAGCATCGGGCCTCCAGCGGTCGCTCACCAGTGTCGGGGCCGGGCCGCAGGAGGTTGCGGGAATTCGCGAATGCGGGTTCGCCTACAAGAAGAATTAGCCGGAATTCCACGTTGCAGTGCGATCTTCTGGGTGCAGTTCGACGAATCGGGAGTCGTGTCTGCCCCCTGCCCCGAAGATCGGGGGTGACCCAAAGGTCTTGCGCAAGGGCGGAGAGCTCATCCCCAGGGGAACCCACGCCGGCGGGTCCCCCCCGATTTTCGGGGGCAGGGGGCTCTGCGGTTTCGCGCACGCCCAAGTCGCCGTCAGCGTCGTCGTCAGCAGAGCATTGAACGGGGAGCCGCTGGGGAAACGCCCTCTCCTTCCTGGCGGGCCCGTCAGCCGCAGATCTTGTCGACGCAGACCCAGACGATGCCGACGACGTCGCCGACGCCGATGCCGACGACGAGAGAGAGGGAGAGGGCGGCGGTGATGCAGGCGGCGAGGGGCTTGAGCACGGGGAAACTCCAGAGTGAGGGCGAAAATGGGATGCAGGACGAAAGACAACCCAGGTTGTGAACTTGCCCAACCGGGGTTGTGAGATGCCGGCGCGGGCTCAGCGCTCGCTGCTGGGGGCGGCGACCGCGGCGATGGCCAACTGTTGCGGCTTCTGCCGGTAGCAATCTTTGGCCGCGAGGCGCTCGAGGTTGCCGAGGTACTGCCCGAGGGTGACCTGCTGGGCGAGGTTGACGACGACGGGGGGCAGGCTGCCGCTGGGATCGACGAAGAGGTGGAAGGTGGCGAGGGTGCGGCCATCGTTCATCTCTTCGAAGGTCCACGAGCCATCGTTGATGGGCGGCACGACGGCGTCTTTGTCGATGATGGCGGCGAAGCGGTCGGCGGCGCGGGTCCAGCCCATCTTGTAGACGTGGCGGCCGTCGGCTTTGACGACGCTCTCGTCGTAGACGCGGACGACGTACTCGCGCTTTTGCAAGAAGGGCATCTCGAGCCGTTGAAACGAGATGCGGTCGCCGTTGTCGTCGCGGCCGACGACGCTCGCCACCGTCGTGAAAGGGATGAGGTCGGTGTAGCCGTCGATGTCGTCGACGACGTTCTTCAACACCCAGGCGGGGGCATCGACGATGCCCTGCGCCAACACCTCTTTCACTTCGCGACCGGGGTGCGAGCGGGCTTTGACGACGACGCGGTCGTTCTTCGACACCACCTCCCATGGGCCCGGCTCGGCGGCCTGGGCGCTGGCGGAGACGGCGATGATGCAGGCGGCGGCGAAGAGGGTTGAGGTGTTCATGCATCCACCCAACTCAGGGTTTGTGCCAACGGTCGTTCGGCGCTGCGACGCGATGGCGTTGGCGGGTTGTTGCCGGCCGGCGCGAGGGCGGCGGGTTGTTGCCGGCAATCGCTTGCCAGACTCGCTGACGAACGTGCCGACGTTGGCAATGCCGGGTCGTCGGCGTCGTCGTTCTCATCGTCGTCAAACGCGTCGTCCAACGTCGCTCGCAGGTCGAGCAAGAGAACGTGGCACGCCGGCTGCGAAGGGCCTCCGCGAACCGGAGCTTTCCATGCAACTTCTTGCTCGCACCTTGTTCTGCTCTTTCTTCTCCTTCTCCTTCTCCTGCATCGTCGCCTGCGCCGCGCCGACGACAACGACGGCAGAGACGAAGACAGAGAAGACAGAGAAGACAGAGAAGACAGAGAAGACAGAGAAGACAGAGCCTTCGACCTGCACGGCGTCGCTGTCGACGCTGCCGCTGACGCTGACGGAGACCGGACTCTTTGCCGACGTCGGCAACGACACGACCTGCGCGGGCGTCCACCCCTTCACGCCGGCGGCCACGCTCTGGTCAGACGGAGCCAACAAGCGCCGCTTCGTGCGCCTGCCCGACGGCGGCGCCATCGACGCCAGCGACATCGACAACTGGCGCTTTCCGAAAGGCACGCGCCTCTGGAAAGAATTCGTCGTCGACGGCGTGCGCACCGAGACGCGCACGATGTTGAAGATCGGCGACGGAGAAGGCGAGGGCGACTGGTCCTTCGCCTCCTACGCCTGGCGCGCCGACGGCAGCGACGCCGACCGCAGAGAAGACGGCGTCGCCGCCGACCACGAAGGCGGCTGGTCGATCCCGGCGTCGACGGATTGCAAGGAGTGTCACCTCGACACCGCTGGGCGCTTTCACATCCTCGGCTTCTCGGCGGTGATGCTGTCGGCCGACGACCAGCTGAAAGACCTCGTGACGTCGTCGCTGTTGGCGCCGGCGCCGCCGGCACTGCACGCGCCGGCGCACGCGTGGCCGAAAGAAGAGCGCGAGGCGCTGCTCTATCTCTCGGTGAACTGCGGCCACTGCCACCAAAAAGACGGACAAGGCTACGAAGGCACCATCGACGACAGCGGCGCCGGCCTCGACCTGCACGTCGCGTATGGCGACCCCGACGCCCGCCACACCGGCGCAGCGGCGACGACGAACGCGCCGCTGATCACGCCGGTGCTCGACCTCACCGAGCGCGTCGTGGCCGGACATCCCGAGCGCTCGGGGCTGTACGCGCGCTTGAGCCACCGCGGCGAGATCCAGATGCCGCCGCTGGGCACCGACGTCGTCGACGACGACGGCGCCGCCAGGGTCGCCGCGTGGATCAACGGGCTTTGAAGGCGGCGAGAAAGCGCGGACGCTGCGAAGGCCACCAC
>JANNAY010000794.1:0-2016 GCA_031384945.1 Deltaproteobacteria bacterium | reverse complement strand
AACACTTTGTCGAACAGACGAAAAGTGCCGCCGTACATGTCGTCGCAGGCCAGCACATGATCGCCGGCGCTCAAGCAGGTGAGCAGCGCGGTCTCGGCGGCGCAGCCTGAGGCGAAGGCGAGGCCGTGTTTGGCGCCTTCGAGCGCAGCGAGGTTGGCTTCGAGGGCGAAGCGGGTCGGGTTCTGCGAGCGGCCGTAGTCGAAGCCCTTGTTCACGCCCGGCCCATCCTGGACGTACGTCGACGTCTGGTAGATCGGCGTCATGATCGCGCCCGTCGTCGGGTCGGGCACTTGCCCGGCGTGAATGCAGCGGGTGGCGAAGGCAGCGTCAGCAGAAATCTTCATGGCGGCTCCGTTCGCACAGGGGCTTCCGTCGACGTCGACGACGTGTCAACGCCCGCGCAAACCCGCTCACCGAGGTGCGTCATGGCCGCAGTCTTCGCTGGAAAAACCGCCTTCATCACCGGCGCATCGCGCGGCATCGGCCGGGCGATGGCGCTGCGCTTGTCGAAAGAAGGCTGCAACGTCGTGCTCGCGGCGAAGACGTCAGACCCGCATCCGAAGTTGCCCGGCACGATTCACAGCGTCGCCGCCGAAGTGAACGCGCAAGGCGCCGGACGCGCCCTCGGCGTCCAATGCGACGTCAGATACGAAGAATCCGTCGTCGCCGCCATCGACGCTGGCGTCAAAGAATTCGGCGGCATCGACATCGTCGTCAACAACGCCGGCGCCATCCACATCGCGCCCATCGAATTCGTGCCGCCGAAGAAGCTCGATCTCATGATCGGCATCAACAACCGCGCCGTCGCGCTCGTCACGCACCTCGCCCTGCAGCACCTCAAGGCCTCAGGCAAGGCCGGCAAGAACCCGCACGTCTTGAACCTCTCGCCGCCGATTCGCCTCGAGCCCAAGTGGCTCAACGGCACCTCCGCGTACACGATGACGAAGTTCGGCATGACGCTGCTGACCCTCGGCTTCGCCGAAGAATTTCGCGACGACAAGATCGCCGTGAACTCGCTCTGGCCGCGCACGATGATCCAGACCGCCGCCGTCGACATGCTCGTCGGCAAAGACGACAGCGAAGCCCACTCGCGCAAGCCCGACATCATGGCCGACGCGGCCTTCGAGATTCTCTCGACGCCTGACCTGAAGCTCACCGGCAAGGCCCTGCTCGACGAAGAGATTCTGCGCGAGCGCGGCGTCACCGACTTCGACCGCTACACCGCCGTCGCCGGCAACAAAGACATCTGGGCTGACTTCTACGTCGACGGCTACGGCGAAGGTCCGCTGCCCGCGTGGGCGCCGAAAAAGATGTAGGCGAATTGGCGACCTACTTGTTGAGGTCGTCTTTGGCGTCTTTGGCGTCTTTGGCGTCTTTGAGATCTTTCGCGCGACGACGCAGGTCGCTGAGCTTCACGCCAGGGTTCGTGTGCTCTTCGGCCTCGTCGAGGTTTGCCGGCGCCTGTGACTCGAGCTGCACCGCCCGTGGCATCGGACGCGACGGATGCGGCGCGATTCGCATCGACGTCGTCTGCGGATCGGACGACGACCCGCCGCCGGATGGGGGCGACGACGACGACGACGGCAACGGCAGACGCTCCGTCTGCTTCGTCAACACCGACGCGGCGTCTTCGACATTCGCAGGCGGCGCCGCGGGCGGATGCGAGTGCGACGGCGTCTCGCCGTTGCCGCGGAACCTGCGCGCGTAGCCCTGCGGCTCGTCGTCGACGGTGTCCATGCGGACCACCGCCGCGCGCGGGTCTTTCGACCACGACGACGACGCGTCTTTCTTGCTGATCAGTGCTGCCATCAAGCCCGAGGGACGCGCGTTCGCCGACCGCGGCGGCGACGTCACCGCCTCTTCTTCCGACAACGCTGGCGGCAACGACGCCCCCGGCAAGGTCGGCGGCGGCATTGGCTTCGCTCTCGCGTGCGTGCCGACGAACGAGCCCGACGGCGTGGAAATGACCGGCAGGTTGTCAGCGGTGATCTTCGCGTCGCTGCGGTTGTCGTCGGG
>JANNAY010000775.1:0-3725 GCA_031384945.1 Deltaproteobacteria bacterium | reverse complement strand
GTCGTCGACGCCGACGACAAAGGCGTAGCGGGGTCCGCCTTGCAGGTTGGTGGTCGAGAACGCCAGCAGGCCGCCGGTGGGACACGAGAGATCGGCGCCGGTCTGGCGGGCGCCGGCGGTGGCGTCGTCGACGACGGCGCCGTCTTTCAAGCAGCGCACGCGCACGCCGAGCGGCCGTTGCTCGCCGCCGCCGCGGGCGGCGAGGTCGCCGCCGTCGACGACCACGAAGACCGCGGCGCAGGCGACCGCGCCGGCGAGGGGGGCAAAGGCGGCGAAGGGGCGGCGCGCGCGAGCGCCGTCGCGTGTCGTGTCGCGTGTCGTGTCGTGTGTGTCGGCGGCAGCGAGGACGGCGCCGAGAATGCGATCTTTCTGCGCGCCGCTGAGCCCGCCATGTGCCGGGCGCTCGACGCGCTCAAGGGCGGCGGCGGCGGCGCCGACGACGTCGTCGTTGTCGATGGCGGCGCGCAACCAGCGCTGCACACCGCCGGGGAGGGCGGAGGCGCGCGGCAGCAACCAGAGGGCGACAAAGCGGGGGAGCATTCAGGACTCCTTCTCTTTGACTCTACGACCCAGCAACGAAGCCCCGATCCGCACCCGTGCATCTTGCAAAAAACCCCGGTCGCGCAGCCGGGCCAGCAGGCCGCTGCGCAGCGCAGTGTCTCGTTTTCGCACGCGAATTTCGCTCCACCCGAGGGCTTGCGCGGCTTGGCCGAGCGAGCGGGCCTCTTCGAAGCGGGCGGTGAAGAGCCGCGCGTCGTCGTCATCGAGCTCGCCGCGCCAGGCGGCCACCACGGCATCGAGCTCGCCGGCCTCTTGCGCAGCGCGCGGATCGTCGTCTGAGATCACCTCAGGCATGTCATTCGGCGCCAACAACACCACACGTCGGTCTTTGCGCGCCCGGTCGATGATCAAGTTGCGCGTGATGGTGTTGAGCCACGCGCCATACGGACGCAGCCCGTCGTAGCTCTGTCGCGCTTGCGGCGTGAACGCCTTCAGAAAGACGTCTTGCACCACGCTCTCGACGTCGTGGGGCGCAACGCGAGCGGCCCGGACTTGCCGGGCCACCTCGTCACCGTAGGCGAGAAACACCCGCCCGAGAGCAGCCCGGTCCCCGCGACGAAAGTCGTCGAGCAGCGATCGGTCTTCCTCGAGGCGGATGCTCACGTTGTCTCAGGTGTCGTCATCGTCAGCTTCGCCTTCGCCGCCGTCGTCGTCGTCGGTCTCGCCGTCGTCGTCTTCTTCGCCGTCGTCGATCTCGCCGTCGTTGTCGTCGTCTTGGTCGTCTTCGTCGTTGATGCCGTCGTCGTCGCCGTCGTGGTGGTCGTCGTCTTCGGCGTCTTCGGTGCCGTCGTTGTCGTCGTCGTCGTCGCACAGGTCGTGCTCGCCGTCGTCGTCGCTGTCGCCGTCTTCGTCTTCGTCGTCGCGGCCGTTGCCGTCGTGGTCTTCGTCGACGTCGTCGTCGGCGCCATCGTTGTCGTCGTCGCCGTCGTCGAGGTCGTTCTCGCCGTCGGCATCGCTGTCGATCTGGTCGAGAGGGTTGTCTTCGGCGGCGACCTCGTCGTCGTTGCCGTCTTCGTTGCAGTCACAGGTCGAGAGCTGGGCGGTGGTGATGCCGCCCTCCCATCCGGGCAGCGTCGTCAGCGACGGCGCCGCGTTCGTCGACGGGGCCACGCGCAGCACGCGGGTTGGTCCGGCGCCCTCGACGAAGAGCGAGAGCGCGGCCTTGCTCTTCACGTTGATGGTGAACCGGCCGTCGGCCGCGGGCGTCGCCGAGAAGACGAGGCCGTCGGCGTCGACGACGAAGACGCGGCTGCTGCCGGCGGGGGCCAGGCCGGCGATGCTGCGCTCGGCCGCGGCGGGCGGAGGCGAAGAAGCGGTGCCGCAGGCCACGAGGGCGAGGGCAGCGGCGGCGGTGACCAAGAGTTTTTGCATCATGATGAAGCGCTCCACCGGGTCGGCTGTTGACCCATAGCCGCTCTACGCGGGCCCGCACCGGGCGCGATCGTTTTGTTCCGCATCGACGGCACGATCGCACTGACGCCGAGCCGCCGTAAGTCCTCTTGGACAACCCGGAGGTCCCATGCGCGTGTTGATGTGGTCAAGTGTCGGTCTTCTTCTTGCCGCGGTCGCCGGCTGCTCCAATTGCGGAGAGACCCCCAACGCCGAAGGCGAAGGCGAAGAAGGCGAAGGCGAAGCCGGCGAAGGAGAAGGCGAAGCCGGCGAAGGAGAAGGCGAAGCCGGCGAAGGAGAAGGAGAAGGAGAAGGCGACGGCGCCCCCATCGTCACCATCGCCGCCCCCGGCGACAACGACACCTTCCGCCAGGGACAGAGCGTGCAGTTTCGCTGCGTCGCCGTCGATCCCGAGGGCGACACCCTCGCCAACGCCGACTTTCACTGGACCTCGTCGCTCGACGGTGAGCTCGGCGCAGGCGCCGAGATCCAGAACGCGCTGCTGGCCGCGGGCACGCACACCATCACCTGCAGCGTGGCCGATCCCGCCGGAAACACCGGCAGCGCCAGCGTCGACGTCGACGTGCTCGACAACGCGGTCCCCGTCGTCACCATCGTCGCGCCTGCCGACGGCAGCTTCTTCCTCTCCGCCGACAGCATCGCCTTTCGCGGCGACGCCACCGACGCCGACGACGGCGTGCTCTCGGGCGCGTCGTTGCGTTGGAGCGACAACGGCGCCGACCTCGGTGCGGGCGGCCTCGTCACCACCGCCCTGCCGCTCGGCGTGCACGCCATCGTGCTGACCGCCACCGACAGCGATGGCGCCAGCAGCAGCGACGCCATCACCATCACCGTCACCGACAACTTGCCGCCGGTCTGCACAGTCTCGCGCCCCGACACTGGCGACATCGTCATCGCTGGCGAGAGCGTCGACTTCGTCGCCAACTGCAACGACCCCGACGGCACAGGCCCCATCCCCAACGCCTCGTTCCGCTGGGACAGCGATCTGCAAGGCCAGCTCGGCTTCGGCCAGACCGTCACCGAGGCCCTCGTCGTCGTCGGCGACCACGTCGTCACCGTCTGCGCCGTCGACACCGAAGACGCCGCCGTCAAAGGCTGCGCCAGCGTGACGCTCACCGTGCGGGCCAACACGCCGCCGACAGCGTCGATCATCGCACCCACCGGCGGACAAAACGTCGAGGCCTGCACCGCCGTCCCCCTCGTATGCAACGTCGCCGACGCTGACGGACAGCGCGTCTCGGTCCGTTGGCTCGACGGCGGCGTCGAGGTCGCGACCGGCGACGACACGTCGTATGTGCCGGCGGCGGGCGGCGCGCGCACGCTCACCTGCGAGGCCAGCGACACGCTCGGCGGCCTCGGCACGGCGACGACGACCATCACCGTGTTGTCGCCGTCGGTGACCATCACCGCGCCAGACGACGGCGCGGCCTTCGATCCCGGACAGACCATCACGCTGCGCGGCCTCGGCTGCTCGGCCACGGCCGGCGTGCTCAGCGGCACGCAGCTCACCTGGCTCGAGGGCGGCACCGTGCTCGGCACCGGCAACGTCATCACGCTGACCAGCGGACTGCCGAACGGCACCCACGACATCGCCCTCGTCGCCGACGACGGCGTCGCCCAGCGCAGCGCCTCGATCACCGTGTTCGTCTCGACGCCGCCGGTGGCCACCATCACCGCCCCCGCCAACAACACCACCGTCGACAGCAACGTCGCGACCAGCTTCACCGGCACCGCCACCGACGCCGAAGACGGCA
>JANNAY010000746.1:0-1958 GCA_031384945.1 Deltaproteobacteria bacterium | reverse complement strand
GCCGCCAGCGCAGCCGCCAGAGAGGACGCCGCTGGTGCGAGCGATGGGCGCGCCGCCTGCCACTGGACGGCGGGTGACATCGATGAAGGCGGTCTCGCCGCCGCGTCCGGCGTTGCCGCCGCCAGCGCCGCCGCCGCCGCCGCTGTTGTTGATGACGCCAGCGAGGTCGTCGGTGCAGAAGGCGGCGCCCGGTCCGTCGGCGACGCTCTGGGCGCCGACGTCGATGGCGCCAGCGGCATCGACGACGAGGTCGCCGAAGACGACGATGACGACGGCCCGCGTCCCGCGCACGCGCACCGGCGCGCGCAACGTCGTCAGATCGCGAAAGACATAGGCGCGCAGCCCCGGTCCACCGCCCTGGTCGACGTCGACAGCGGGGACGACGACGCCGCAGAAGACCGCGGTGCCGCCGTCGAGGGCGGCGCTGCTGTCGACGTCGCAGGCGGCGTCGAAGGTCAGGGCCGACGGGGCGTTCTCTGGATGCAGCAGCTCGCGCACGACGTGCGACGGGCCGGCGGCGAATTCGTCGAAGCAGACGGCGCCGTCGGGGGTGACGACGCAGGTGACGCCGTCATCGCCTTCGCCTTCGCCTTCGCCGACGTCGCCTTCGCCTTCGCCGACGTCGCCTTCGCCTTCGCCTTCGCCTTCGCCTTCGCCTTCGCCTTCGCCTTCGCCTTCGCCGACGTCGCCTTCGCCTTCGCCTTCAGCGACGACGGGGGCGACGCAGGCGCCGACGGTGCGGTCGCAGCTGCTGGGAGCGGGACAGGCCGCGTCGTCGTCACAACGCACCACCGCCGAGGCCGGGCAGCCCGCAGCGACGACGACAATGAGCAAGAGCACCGACATGCGCACGACCAAGTCTGCCACGCCCTCAGGGCAGACGGATCAGCCCGACCTCGTGGCCGTCGCCGCAGCCGTCGCAGGCGCCCAGCACCTCAGAGATGCCCAGCGTGGCGATGAGCAAGCCGACGCGCACGATGGCGCCGACCGAGTCGCTGTCGACGCGGGCGCAAGAGACGACGCTGCCCTTGCCGCCGTCGTCACACCGACAGGTCGGCTGCTCGAGAAACGGCAGCGCGCAGCCGTCGACGAAGACGCCGCCGACCTTGCGGTAGACGACGCCGTCTTTGGCGACGACGTCTTCGCTGCGGGCGATGCCGCGATCGTCGATGTGGACGGTGACGACGCGGAAGCCGTCTTCGACGCGCTCGCTGACGACGTCGACGACGACATCGGGCGTCAACGGTTTCACGGGCCGCCGTTTGGAGAGGGCAGCGCGGGTCGGCTTCGCGGGCGATCGCAGCGAGGCCAACGTCGACGCCACCGTGCCGGGAGGTCCGCGGGTCTTCTTGAAGCGCAGCTGCGTGCCCGGCAGCAACGGCAACGACGGCGGACCGCTGTCGACGACGGCCTTGAAGCGCAGCGGGGTGATGACCCTGACGGGCCCTTGCCAGGCGGTGGCGGTGGCGTCGTGCACGCCGGGGCTCGACGCAGACAAGACCGCGCGCACGTCGAGCAAATGCCAGCCGTCGACGTCGCTGGCCGGAAACGCCACGGCCTGCTCGCCCAGCACCCCGAACAACATCTGCTGCCGCACGCCCAACTGCCGGTACGTGACGGGGGCGAGCTCGCGGGTGCGTCCGACCTGCACCTCGGGCAGCACGTCGTCGGGCTCTTGCCCGGCGAAGACCAGCTGCGGCACAGGAAACGCCTGCTGCAGGGCGCGAATGAAGGTGCGCCGCTGCTCTTGCGCCGACACGATGCCAACGACGCCAACGACCAAGGCTGCGACGCCGACGACCGCGACGACGACGGCGGTGCGCCGGGGCACGGTCAAAAACGCGACGGGCACGAGACCGAGCAGCGCGCCGCAGCAGAAGCCGGCGAGGCCGACGAGGACGCTGCCCTCGGCGATGCGGGCGGTCAGCCCGGGGATCCACGACGCCAGCCGCCCGACC
>JANNAY010000673.1:0-2032 GCA_031384945.1 Deltaproteobacteria bacterium | reverse complement strand
GCGGCACGCCAGTCGACCCCTTCAGCTACGGCTCGGCGATCTTCTTTCAGCACCTGAGCGAGCGCCACGGCGACGACGTCATCCGCGCCATTTGGCAGTCGACGGTCGACGACGATTGGTTCGCCGTCATCGACGACACCTTGCAAGAAGCCGCGGGCGCCAGCTTTCACGACGCCTTCACCGACTTCTCGCTGGCCACCGTCTTCACCGGCGACCGCCACGACGTCGACTTCGGCTTCGAAGGCGGTGACGACTACGCCGAGCGCGATCCCGAAGACGAGGCGTTTCCGCTGAGCAAAGACCGCTACGTCACGTTCACGACGTCGTCGCGGCTGATGCACGCTTCGCCGGGTGCGCGCCCGCAGATCGAGCTCGCCCTCGGCCGCGCCGACCAGCTCGACGGCGTCACGGCCTTCTTGATCGCGATTGACGACATCACCGGCGACAAGCGCGTCGACAGCGTCGAGGGCGACGCCGACCGCGCTGTCGTCGACGTCAGCGACAACGACGACGTCTTCGTGCTCATGGTCAACGCGCGGCAGCAGGGGCAGGGCGCGCGTCCGCTCGTCTGCGCTGGCGACGCCGCCGAGGTCGACGCCTGCCTCGCCGCCCTCGACGACGTCGGTGAAGGCGAGGGCGAAGAGGGTGAAGGCGAAGGCGAAGACGTCGACGACCCCGACCTCTCTGGCGGCGGCTGCCACTGCGCGTCGCCGGCTGAGGGTTCGTCGTCATCGCCTGCGTCGTCGTCGTCGTCGTTGCTGGCGCTGGCCGGTCTGCTTGCGCTCGGCGCGCGTCGGCGGCAACGTCGGGCCTGATGCTCGTCCCGCTGCTGCCGCTGGTCTTCGCCCTCGCCGCCCAGGCCGACGCCGACGAGCTGCGCGACGACCCGTCTGACGACGCGCGCCGCGGCACGCTCGCGGTGACCTGCGCGCCCAGCGCCTGCCGCGTCTTCGTCGACGACACGCGGATCGGAGAGACGCCGCTGATCGGCTACCGCCTCGCCGCGGGCAAGCACCTGATGCGCCTCGAAGACGTCGCCACCGGCCTCAAGCTCAACAAAGAGATCACCATCGTCGCCGGCGAGACCCTCGCGGTCGATCAGAAGACCAAGGCGCCTCCGGTCCCGACGACGCCGACAGAGCCGAAGACGCCGCCGACGACAGGGCCGACGACAGGGCTGACGACAGGGCTGACGACAGGGCCGACGACGACGCAGCCGAAGACGACGACGCCTCCGACGACCACGACGACCGAGGCGAAGCCCGCCACGACGACGCATGCGCCGACAGATGCAGCGGAGGCAGCCGACATCGCGCTGCTGCAGGCGATCGAAGGCAGGCTGTCGTTGGCGGCCACGCCGAGCCAGAACGACATCGACACGCTGCTGCGCATCCTCGCCAAGAGCCCAGCACCGCGGGGGCGCGCGCTCGCTGCCGCGGTGCTGCCGTGGCTCGACCCCGCAGTCGCAGCGCCGCCGCTGTTCACGGCGACGCGCGACGAAGACGCCCGGGTGCGCGCCACAGCAGGACAGTCGCTGGTCGCCATCGCCCGCCGCCTGCCCGAAGAGATGAAAAAAGCGGCGCTCAGCGTCGCCATCTCGCTGCTCGACGACGGCAGCGACGAAGCCGCCTGCGCCGGCGCCGAGCTCGTCGCCGCACTCAACCCGCCCTCGCTGCAAGACGCGTTTGAAGTGCGCGCAAAGGGGGCCAGCGACGTCCGCTACGCCTGCTTCTCGCGCGTCGCCGGACTGCCGGTGCGGGCGGTGACGATGCCAGCGCTGCCGCCCGACCCAGACGCCCAGACGCCGCCGCCGTCGACGTCGCCGCCGGATGTGGTGACACCGGCGACGCCGCAGCTGCCGTCGCAGTGGCTCTTTCTCGCCACCGCCACAGGCACTGGATTGCTCGCTGGCGGATCGCTGCCGGGCGCGTTCGTCCCGTCGCGCGACGTGCTCGTCTACGACGACACCTCGTCGAAGCTCTCACGCCAAGAGATCTCGTTCGTGACGACCGCGGGTGCTGCCGTCGTCGGC
>JANNAY010000652.1:0-1602 GCA_031384945.1 Deltaproteobacteria bacterium | reverse complement strand
GGTGCTCAAGAACGTCAAGGTCACCGACGACCACCTCTCTGACCGCGAGAAGCAGAAGGCCAAAGAGCTCGGCATGGACGCCGACGCCTTCATGACCTCGGGCTCAGACGTGCTCAGCGACGAAGAGCGCGAAGCGCTGCTCGACGAACTGGCCGAAGACGAAGAAGGCAAAGCCCTGCTCGACTTCGCCAAGATGCCGTTCTCGAAGCTGCCCATCCCCATCCAAATCAAGATGGCGATGACCGGTCCGCACGAGAAAGCCATCGAGGCCCTCAACAGCCCGAACCGCGTCGTCGCTGGCAGCGCCATCCGCAACCCGAAGATCAAAGAGAACGACGTCGTCAAGATCTCGCGCAGCAAGACGATGCACGAAGATGTCATCCGCTACATCTGCAACAACGGCGATTGGACCAAGAGCTACACGGTGAAGCTCAACCTCGTCGCCAACCCGAAGACACCGCCGTCGCTGGTCTCGCGCTGGCTGGTGCTGATTCGCACCTCAGACCTCAAGGGCCTCGCGAAGTCGAAGCAGATTCCCTCGAGCGTCGCCCTGCAGGCGAAGCGCATGCTCTCGACCCGCGAAGGCTGAGCCTCAGTCGTCTTCGTCATCGTCGACGACGTGAAGAATCGGCGGCGCGCCAAAGCGGTCGCAGAACTCTTCGTAGAGCCCCTCGAGCCACCGCTTGGCCTCGTCGCCCCCGGCGAGAAAGCGAAAGCTGAGCGGCCCTTCGCCGCGGGCGCCAGCTTCGTCGATTTCGTCGGCGAAGACCTTGCGCAGGGCATCGCGCACCGATCGGCCTGCATAGAAATAGAACACCATGGTGCTCTTTCCCTTCGGATACTCGATCAGCGACTTGTCGGCGCGGCACAGCTGAACAGCCCCAGCGCCCTCGGTGGCGAGCAGCAGCCCCGCGGCGGTGAGCGGGATCCACTCGCCGAAGCCCTCTGACGTCGTCATGGTTTCAAGACCAGGCTGCCCGTCGTCTTGCGCCCCTCGAGCAGGCGGTGGGCCTCAGCGGCGCCCGACAGCGGCAAGATCTGCTGCAAAAATGGTTTGAGAGTGCCGTCTTTCAACCAGCCAAAAACGCGCGACGATGAGATGTTCTGGTCGTAGGGGTCGTCGACCCAGTCGTGCAGCGCCGGACGCGTGAAGAACAGCGAGCCCTTCTGCGACAACAGCGCCGGCGCGAACGGCGCGACGGGACCCGAGGCGTTGCCGTACGAGACGAAGAGCCCGCGGGCCTGCACGGCGTCGAGCAAAGCCGGAAACGTGTCTTTGCCGATGCTGTCGTAGACGACGTCGGCGCCATCGACGGCGCGGACTCTGACGGCTTTGCCGAGGTCGGCGTTTTCGCCGCGGCTGACGATGACGTCGTCTTTGTCGACGCCGAGCGCGGTGACGAGGTCTTTCTTTTCGTCGCTGCCGACGATGGCGACGACGCGGGCCTGCTTCTTCAGGCAGATGCGCACGAGGTTCTGTCCGACGCCGCCGGCGGCCGCGGTGACGACGACGACGTGCTTGGGCTTCACCTCGAAGAGGCGGCAGCTCAGGTACTCGGCCGTCATGCCCTTGACGAAGCTGGCGGCGACGACGTCGTCGGC
>JANNAY010000611.1:0-2191 GCA_031384945.1 Deltaproteobacteria bacterium | reverse complement strand
GGCACCGCCACCGACGCCGAAGACGGCAACCTCAACACCGGCGTGTGGAGCGACTCGAGCGGCGGCATCTTCGGCAGCGGCAACAGCGCGTCGACGACATTGGCGCCGGGCAAGCACGTGATCCGCTTCACCGTGACCGACAGCTCAGGACGCACCGACACCGACACCATCACGCTGCTGGCGACGCCCAACGCTGCGGCCTTTTCGACGCTGTTCAACAGCCGCGCGCTGGCGGCCACCGTCGTCGATGTCACCGTCGTCGGCGCCGACATCTTTCTCGCCACGCAGAACGGCGGCGTGCTGCGCACCAACGCCGATCTCTCGGCGACGACGCTGTTGAACACCGCCACCAGTGATCTGCCGAGCAACAGCGTGCGCGACATCGCCGTGCGCGCCGACGGCTCGCTGGTCGTCGCCACCGCCAACGGCCTCGCCATCGGCTGCGACCGCGACTTCAGCTGCGACGCCGTGCTCGACGACAACACCAACAACAGCCCGTTTCAGACCGCCGACATGCGCGCGGTCGTCGAGCTGTCAGACGGACGCCTCGTCGTCGGCACCGCCGACTGCATGGTGGTCGTCGACGCCGACGGCGGCGGTGGCCGCGAGTTCTGCGACGGCGACGGCGGCGGCGACGGCGCCGAGAGCAACCAGATCCGGCATCTCGCCGTCGACATCGACGACACCGTGCTCATCGCCTGGGGCGGCGACCAGAACGCGGCCTCGTCGTTGATCGTCGGCCAGAACCTGCAGAACCGCGACAACGCCGTGTTCACGCACATCGATCGCGGTGACGGACTGCCCTCGACCACCGTCGCCGACGTCGCCTTTGGGCCAAACGGTGAGCGCCTGTTCGCCACCAACGCCGGCCTCGCCGTCGATGACGGCAACGCGATGCGCGTCTTCAACACGCAAGGCGGCCTGCCGTCGAACGACGTCAGATCCGTCGCCGTCGACGTGGTCGTGATCAACGGTGTCGAGCGCGTCGTCGCCTGGGGTGCCACCGCAGGCGGCCTCGCCCGCGTCGACCTCGGCAGCGGCAGCGTCGTCGCGCTGACGACCGCCGACGGGTTGCCGAGCAACGACCTGCGCGCTGTCGCGGTCGACGCCGTCAGCCACGCCAAATTCGTCGGCACCGGCACCGGCGCTTTCGTCTACCGCGGTCTCTGAGCTTCTCGCGCCGATCGAACGTGGCGCCGATCGGGTTCGCCCGACCGGCGCCACGTTCGTTTCTGGCGCGCATCGATCGCGCTGCTCTCGCTGGCCCGCAGAGCGCTTGAGGCGCAGCGCTTCGACCTGCATCCAAGCTCGCCGCAGCACACGTTTCAATGCGTGCTCTGCGGCGTTTTCATTGCTCGCGAGGCCACGACGCCGCTGAGTTCGAGTGAAGCAGGGTCAAGCGCGGTCGAAGACGGCGACGCCGACGACGGCTTCGTCGAGGCCGGCGAAGCCGCCGGCGTTGTGCACGAGCCCGCGTTTTGCGTGGGCGACCTGCCGGGGTCCGGCCTCACCGCGCAACTGCAGCGCGACCTCGTGGATCATGCCGAGGCCCGTCGCGGCGAGCGGGTGCCCCTTGCCGATCAAGCCGCCGCTGGTGTTCACCGACGACGACGGCAGTGACGCCAACGACAGCGCCTGCAGCGCCGCCACCGTCGCGTACGACGTCGCGTCGTGCACTTCGGCGACGTCGACCTCGGACAAGAGCGGCGCCACATCAACGCTGCGCGCGGCGACCGTGGTGACGCTGTCGGTGTCGAAAGAAGCGCGGCCGCCGGTCCGCCGCGACGTCGCACGCACGCGGATCGCCCGCCGCTGCACGTCGTCGCTCTGCCTCTTCAGCCAATCGCCGGAGCAGACGACGACGCAGGCAGCGCCGTCGGCGAGGCCGGTGCACATCGCGCGCGTGAACGGCGCGAGGGCGACCTTGTCGGCGGCGACGGCGTCTGCTGTGACGGGTGCGGTCTTGCCGCCGCGCGCGGACTTCGGGTTCAACGCGGCCATCGCGTGGGCGCGCGCAGCGACGTCATGCAGCGCGGCCAGCGTCGTCGTTTGCTGCTGCAGCGCGCGCTGCGCCAACAACGCGCAGACATCGAGCGTCAGCAGCCGCGCCGGCGAAGGCGCAAACGAGACCCCGATCGAGGCGGCGGCGTCGTCGTAGATCTTCGTCGTCGCGGCGGCGTCGAGCTGGTTC
>JANNAY010000587.1:0-2742 GCA_031384945.1 Deltaproteobacteria bacterium | reverse complement strand
GCCGTCGGAGCCGCAGACGAAGACGACGACGAAGAAGAAGGCGCTGCTGCGACTCTTGCCGTTTGGCTCGCTGCTGGTGGGCGTGGCGTCGACCATCTGGACGACGCGCACGCCCGAGCGGGCTCCGCTCATCGTGGTGGTCGCCCTGCTCGGTTGGGCCGCGATCATCGTGACCACCGTGGTGCTGCGCCGGTTTGACGTCGACGATTCGCGCAGGGGCCGCACGATCCGCTTCGTGGCGCTCTTCGTGAGCCAGTACGCGGTGCAGAGCTCGTTGGCGTTTCCGATCCCGTTTTTTGCGCGGGCGATGTGGCCAGCGGTGCTGCACCACGCGCCCTTCGCCATCGCCTACGCCGTCGCCGTTGTCGTCGCTTTTTGGGATCCGTTCTACGAGCGCACAGCCCGCCGCCCCATCGCGATCGTCGCGCTGCAGGCGTTCGCTGCGTTTGTCGCGCTGTTGACGGTGTTGCCCATCGTGGGGCTCGACAACACGCGCACCTTTGTCGCCGCTGGCGTCGTCGTCGCCCTCGGCGCGCCGCTGTGGTTCTGGCTCACCGGTCAGCGGTCGAAGAAGCGCGGCAGCTTCTCGGGCGCGGCGACGCTGGCCCTCGCCTGCGCCGTCGTCGTCGGTGCGCCGCTCGTGCCGCCCGCGCCGCTGTCGTTGGCCGAGTCGCACCTGTGCAAGACGGTGCTCGAGCGCGAGCCGCAGGGCATCAAGAAGCAATTCGACGTCGACGAATCCGTCGTCTGCCACACCGTGATCGCGGCGCCGCTCGGCCTGAAAGACAAGCTCGTGCACGTGTGGAGCAGCAACGGCCGCGCGATCCAGACCGTCGATCTCGACGTCAACGGCGTGAAGGGTCGCGGCTTTCGCACCTGGTCTCGCCTCGCCCATGCACCTGCGGGTCGCCTCACCTGCCGGGTCGAAACCACCCGGGGACAAATCGTCGGCGCCGTGACCGGCGTCGTGCGCTGACCGGCGACGCGCAGTAAGGTCCGCCCATGTCAGCGAGCCGCGCCGCCGCGTTCTTCTGCCTGGTGCTCTCGGGCCTCGGCGCGTTGCCCGCTGCCGCAGTCGAGATGGAGCAGGTGGGGTCGACCACCGACTCCGTCGTCGACGACATCTTGACGGGTGCCTGGCTCGACCCCGAAGACCCCTACTGGGACCCTCGCCGCGGCGAGCGCTTCGAGCTCGCGCTGCTCATTGGCGCCGAAGGCGCGCTCGGCGGCTTCGCGCCCGACAAGCTGCCCACCATCGGCGGCGTCGTCGTCAACGGCATCGGCCGCTACTACCCCGTCGACCGCCTCGCCGTGATCTTCGGCGGCCGCGCCTACTTCGGCCTCGACGACGTGCCTGCCGCAGGCACCACCGCGTCGTCGGTGGTCTCGGGCATCACTGGCGTGCGCTACGACCTCGTGCGCGAGAACCGCTTCTCGTTGTTGTGGGACCTCTACAGCGGCCCCAGCGTCTACGTCTTCACCGACATCGTCGACGCTGCCGGCGACGCGCTGACGACGGGCACCACCAAGCTGTCGATCGGTGGCGAGATGGGCACTGCGCTGGCCATGCGCTACTCGCTCGGCCCATTCACCGGCGAGCTGCGCGGCCTCGTCGGCGGCCGCGCGGGCGCCTCGGCCTCGCCCTTTCAACGCAGCGGCTACGCCGGCGGCTCGGGCCCCTTCTCGTCGCTCTACGCGGGCATGGACTTCGGCGCGACGTGGTCGATGTGATGTCAATGTGACGTCGTCACCGGGTCCTAAATTCGACTACGCCACGCGGCAAAGCGAGACGCAGCAGCTGATCGTGCGCGCACTGAAAACCCGCATCGAGCGCGGACGCTTCCATCCTGAAGACGCCGTCGAGATCGCCTTCACACAAATTCAAAGACCGCGTGGTCCACGGATTCCAGAAGACAAGAAAGCGGCGCTGTTGAAGGCGTTGACGTCGCTGTCAGCGTCGCTCGAGCCGCCGACGTCGAAGGCGCTGTACCAGTACGCGAAAGACGCGGCGGCGCTGGCGTGGTCGCAGCATCCGCGGCCGCGGTCGCCGTTGGCCCCGCAAGAAGACGCTTGGTACGGCGCCGAAGAGCTGGCCCGCAGCGCCATCGCCGCCGAGATCGCCCGCGGCGGCCACAACTTCGGCGACGAAGACCTCGTGCGCCGCGCCGTGCGCCGTGGCCTCGACGCCCGCCGCAAGGCGCGCATCGGCACCGCCATCCCGGTGCCGCCCGGCGATCCGCTGCGCCGTCTGCTCGAGGTGCCGCCCGCTGGCGCCGTGCGCCTCCCGAGGGGAGATTTCCGCACGAAGATGGCGCAACAGTTTACCCGTGAGACCGCCATGGGCGAGGCCATTCGCAAGTCAGCGATCTTTCACAACGAGCCGATGCAAGATGCACTGGGTCCGCTGTTGTGGGAGCTCGGTCGGCCCACCGGCTTCGCCGACCGCAAGCAAACCCGCATCCTGATCGCGTCGCCGACGTCGACGATGGCGCAAGAGGCCCAGCTGCACGCGCTCGAGTACCTGCACCGTCTGCAGAAGGTCGCGGGTCTCGAGCGTCTCACCGGCACCAAGGTGCAGGTCGACGCCGCAGCCTTTCACCTCTTCACGCGCACCTGAAGACGGTCAGCGGCCGGTGGGAACAACGATCGACGAGCGCGCGTACTTGTCGAGCGGCGAGCTCTTCACGTTGCCCAGGTAGACGACGTAGAGCCGCTTCTTCGACTGCACGAGGCGCCGCCCGA
>JANNAY010000573.1:0-5112 GCA_031384945.1 Deltaproteobacteria bacterium | reverse complement strand
GAGCTGGGCCGAGACCGCCGCGCCAGCGCACCCACTGGTCTTTCGTCGTCACAAAGACGACGGCGACGCCCCCCGCTACGTCGGCTTGTCCTTCCCCGAAGGCGACAGCGTCGTCCCTGTCGTCGTCGGCGAAGAAGTCGCGCCGGCGCCGAAGCCGCTCTCGCGGTTCTTCGAGAAGCTCGCGCAGCTCGAAAAAGGCGACCGCACCCGCGTCGCCGTCGGCCAGTTCGGCGCCTCGCACACCGCCGGGCAGATGCTGACCGATCGCATCCGCGACCGCCTCGGCGCCCGCTTCGGCGTCGTCGGCCGCGGCTTCGTCTCCGTCGGCAAGGCCAGCAAGCGCTTGACGCCCTCGGGTGTGTTTCGTGAACTCAGCGGCGTCACCGACGTCGCCGACGGCAGAGACGTCGTGCTCGGCGGCGCCCTCGGCATGAGCGGCACCAAAACGCGCTTGATGCCGGGCGCGCGCTTTCGCGTCGGCTTCTGCCAGGGCTGCAAGCCGAACATCGTCAGCGGCGCCGATCCCGGGTCGCCATCGTCGGAGAACGGGCGGCTGCAGCTGGCGTGGCTCTACACGCCCGACATGGGCACCGCCGACGTGCTCGTCGACGGTGAAGCAGTGGCGACGTTGTCGAAGTCGGTGGCGCGCAGCGAGAGCGATGTGCAGTTCTTGTCGCTGCCGGTGCACGCCGAAAAGGCGACCCTCGAGGTCGTTTCGCGCAAAGAGCCGCAGCCCGTGCACTGCCCGGGCCCGAGCGGCCCGAGAGCGGACGAGAGCGTCGTCGAGGCGGGCGAGTGCCAGTCGTCGGTCGGGCCGGTGCACTTGTTGTCGGTGACCGAAGAGATGAACCGCAAGGGCATCGTGCTCGACGCCATCGGGCTGCCGGGCACGACGGGCATGACCCCGCAGCGTTGGCGTCAAGACCTGTACGCCGAAGAAGTCAAAGCGCGCCGCTATGACTTGATTGTCACCGCGTGGGGCACCAACGAAGCCGGCATCGCCTCGCTCGACGAGGCCACCTACCGCCACCACTTCGGCGCGACCTTGAAGACGCTGTTGGCGGCGTCGCCCGAGGCCGACTGCGTGATCGTCGGCGCCAGCGACCGCTTCGACGAGAAGGGCGGCGTCTTCGTTCAGGCGCCGAGCCACGACCTCGTCGAGCGCGTGCAGCGCGACCTCGCCGCCGAGCACGGCTGCGCCTTCTATTCGTTGCGCCAGGCGATGGGCGGCGCCGGATCGATGTTGAAATGGGTCAAAGAAGGCACGGCCAACCCCGACCACGTGCACTTCACGCAAGAGGGCTACGCCAAGCTCGCCGACGCCTTCGTCGACGACTTGCTGCTCGCCTACCAGCACGACCGCGAGCCGCCTCCAACGAAGACGGCGACGAATGCGGCGCAGAAGGCGGAGCACTGAACCATGTTGTTCCACAGCCTTCAGTTTCTGTTGTTCTTGCCGATCGTGATGTTCGCCTATTGGTCGCTCGCCCGGCGCGCGACGGCGAGAAAGGTCTTGCTCGTCTGCGCGAGCTTGATCTTCTACATGGCGTGGAATCCGGCGCCTGCTGTTCTTCTCTTGTATCTCACGTTGGTCGATTGGGCCGTTGGTTATTGGCTAAGCAAGGTCGAGAAGCCGGGCGCGCGCAAGGCCATCGTCGCCCTCTCGGTCGTCAACAACCTCGCGCTGTTGGGGCTCTTCAAATACGCCGACTGGCTCACGCGCTCGGTCGTCGACGCCGCTGCCTCGTTCGGCGTCACGCTGGTCTACAAGCCCCTCGGTCTCATCCTGCCGGTGGGTCTGTCGTTCATCGTCTTTCAAGGCATGAGCTACACGATCGACGTCTACCGCCGCGAGCTGCGCGCGCGTCGGTCGTTGCTCGACGTCGCGGTCTTCATGACGTTCTTTCCCCACGTCGTCGCCGGCCCCATCGTGCGTGCCTCAGACTTCTTGCCGCAGATCGACGAGGCGCCTTCGATCAGCGCCGACACCGGTGGCCGGGCGCTGTTTCGCATCTTGATGGGCATGGTGAAGAAGCTCGTCATCGCTGACTTTCTCGCCCAGAACCTCGTCGACCGCGTCTTCGCCGACCCCGGCAACCACGGCGGCGTCGAGGTCGTCACAGGCGTCGTCGCCTACACGCTGCAGATCTACTACGACTTCTCGGCCTACTCTGATATCGCCATCGGCACTGCCGCGCTCTTTGGCTATGTGCTGAAAGAGAACTTCGACAAGCCTTATCTATCGCCGAATCTCTTCGAGTTCTGGCGTCGCTGGCACATGTCGTTGGGCTCGTGGCTGCGCGACTATCTCTATGTACCGCTCGGCGGCAACCGCGACAGCCGCCTGCACACGCTGACCAACCTGATGATCACCATGATCCTCGGTGGCGTGTGGCACGGCGCAGACTGGCGCTTCGTCGTCTGGGGCCTGAGCCACGGCGTCTTGCTCTCGCTCACCCGCGTGTGGTGGTGGACCTTCGGCAAGCCCAAGAACCCCACCTGGCTGCGCACGGCGTTCTGCACGCTGCTGACCTTCTTGCTTGTCGTCGAGTTCCGCATCGTCTTCAAGGCGAAAGACCTCGCGAACGCCAAGGCCGTCTTTCTCGCGCAAGCGGATCACTGGCAGACGCTGGCGGCGCCGTCGCTGACCTGGCCGGTGTTGCTCGTGCTCGCGGTCGCGATGGTCGGGCACCTCGTGCCCCACGGCGGCTACCACCGCGTCGCCGGCCTCTTCGCCCGCGCGCCCGTCGTGGCCCGCGTCGCCGTCTTGCTCGGCGCAGCGCTGTTGATTCAACAAGTGGCCTCGACCGAAGCGCAGCCATTTATTTACTTTAAGTTCTGAGTTTCGTCGGCGTCCATTGGTGGGCGTGGGTGTTCTCGCCGGCGAGCCTCGCTGTCTCGTCGACCCGCGTCGCGCGCGTCACCGGCGACTTCGCTTGCTCGATCCACTCGAGCATGCCGCGGCGCACCGACCGCCTTGCGCGGCGTGCACCGCAGCATCGTGTGTGTGTGTGTCGCGTCGAGCTTGCGCGGCAGGCTGTCGACCCAACCGAAGCACAACAGCTCGTCGACAATCTGCGTCCACGGCAGTTGGCCGCCCGCCGAAGTCTTGCGCGTCACCCGCCAGATGCCAGGCGAGCGATCGTGGTGAGTCGCAGGCCAACTGCGCAGCGCAGCCGCGTCTTCGATGGCGACCTGTGCCAGCGCTTGCGGTCGCTTCTTCACAGGCACCCTTCTGCGGGCCTTGATGAAGGACGCTGGCACAGCACCGCCGACGACGGCGCCGGCGCGCTACCATGGGGGCGTGGACCGCGCGTTCCTGCTCCTCGCCCTCACTGCCGTCGTCGACGGCGTCGTCGTCTTTCGAGCCCCCGTCGCCAAGGCAGAGAAGCTGGCGCTGGTGCTGCTGCAAATTTTGCTGGGCTGCGTGGCCCTCGCCGCGACCTTCACCTTCAACGTGCTGCAGCACGTCGACGGGGCAGGGCGCTCGCTGTTGACCTGCGCGGCCGGCGCCGTGCTCTTTGTCGTTGCCGGCGCTGTCGACGCCACCGACGCAGGGGGGCGCGCGGGGTGGTCGTCGAAGATCGCTCGGGGCAGCGCCGGGCTCTTTGGCTTTCTCTTGTTGAGCGGCTTGATCGCCGAGGTCTTGCTCGTCGCCCGCATCGTCGGCGCCTGGGTCGCCGTCGTCCCCGCTTTCTTCGTCATCGTCGTCTCTGGCGTGTTGGCGCAGCTCGGTTTGCAGCGGGCGCGCGAGAGCAACTCGGCGCTCGGCACCGCCCGCGCCCGCACCGACGTCGTCGCTGCCGTCGTGCTCGGCGCCGCCGCCTTTGTCGCCGGCGGCGGCATCGGCGGGTCGCTGTGGGCCGGGTTGCTCGCCGTCGCCGCGACGCTGTGCACGATGGCCCGCGTGGCCATCGCCCCGCCCGATCGCCGCGACGCCGTCGTCGTCGTCGTCGCCGCCGTCCTCGTCGCCTGCGTCGTCGACGTCGCCGACCTCGCCGCCGCCGACCTCGCCGCCGTCTGGGCCCTCGCCGTCTGCGCCGTCGCCGTCGCCGTCGTCGCCGGCCGCGCGCTCTTGATCCCGCCGCGCACGAAGGCGCTGGCGCCGCAGCCGTTGTCGTCGACGTTGACGCCGGCGGGCCTCGGTGGCGTCGTGCCGATGCTCGACGACGCGCTCTTGCGACGTCCCGGCCGGCCGCGGGTGTTGGCGCGCACGCCGGCCCGTCGGCTGCTCGACGCCGCCCTCGATCGTGCCCAGCGCGCGCAGCCGCCCACCCGCGGGCGCCCGCCCATCGACGTGCAGGTGCCCGAAGGCGACGCTGACGTCGACGGCGACCCCTCTGAGATCGCCGAGGCGCTGTGCGCGATCCTCGACAACGCCTTGCGGCAGCAGACGCGCCACCCGTGGGCCCGCGTCAGCGTCGTCGTGCGCGCCGCCGCGCAAACAGTCTCGTTCGACGTCAACGACACCGCGCCTTCGGCCGACGGCACCGACGACAGCGGCGAAGGCGGCCCCTTCGTCGGCGCCCGCGACGACGTCGACCGCCCCGGCTATGGCGTCTCACTCGCGCGTGCGCGCTTGCTCGTCGAGCGACACGGCGGACAGCTGCACGCGCGCCACGCCAAAGACGGCAGCAACGTGCAGGTCACCTTGCCGCGTCGCCTCGTGCGCGGCGGCGCTGGCGTCGCGTAGACACTGATGTTCTGAATTCTGAAGACGTCTGCGGAGCACTTGTATGCGTGCCTGGCTCATCCTCATCGTCGCCGGCCTGCTCGAGACCGGCTGGGCCATCGGTTTGAAGTACACCGAAGGCTTCACAAAGCTCGTACCTTCTGTGCTCACGCTGCTCGCCATGGTCGGCAGCATGTGGTTGCTGGCGCAGGCGGTGAAGACGCTGCCCATCGGCACCGCCTACGCCGTCTGGGTCGGCATCGGCGCGCTCGGCGCGGCCATCCTCGGCGTCGTGTTGTTCAAAGAGCCGCTCACGTTGGCGCGCGGCTTCTGCCTGCTCTTGCTGCTGGCGTCGATCGTCGGGCTGAAGTTGACGTCGACGCCGGCGGCCTGAGCCTGCGGCGACGGGTCAGCTGCCCATCTTTTCTTTGACGAAGGCC
>JANNAY010000537.1:0-5237 GCA_031384945.1 Deltaproteobacteria bacterium | reverse complement strand
CACTAGTGACGGTAAGCGCGGAACTAGAGACACGGACGGCACAAATCGTCAGGCGACCATTCAACGTCGCATCACTGTATTCGGACAAAACAACACGACAGAGGCTGTCATCTGAAGACGGCGCAGTATGGGCGGGACACGCGACCTCCACAACCTCCTGAAATCGCTGATCTGCAGCAACCGGAGAGATATCGGCAGCCGGTGTCAAACGATTGTACGTCCCCACACCCGTCGAACTTGGTGAAAGCGCGAACTGGAGTTTTCGATCGCGCGTTATTGTAGTGACCAGCCAGCGGTTCAGGTCACGAACACGTGACACGCGTGGCTCATAATATGAAAAGTTGCTCCCCCCTAAAACCGACCAATTCGCCGAGGAAACCGAGTTGGCGGTCGGATCGTACTTGAAGATTTTCAATGGCAACCATTCAGACTGTACAGCGTTGTTCGCAAGTGCAGTTGCTGCGCTCGGCAATGCTGCCTTTTGAGGTGATACGATCGCTATAGCAGTCGACCCTCCATCCCAGTCAATATCAATCGGTCGCCGGCTAGACACGTCTGAAACAGTCACCGTCGTGCCAACAGTAAAAGTGGACCCCGTCCAGGTTAAACTATTAAAACGCACCTGCGAGTCGCCCCACACACGCGCCATCACACAATCTGGATTCCCTGTGCCGCGGCGACAAACCACGCGTGGTGCGTATGTCGAGTAGAGGCCAGTATGCTGGTCAGATGCCTGCGTCCATGCAAATGCGCTCGATATCGTCCCCTGTGTCAGGACGATTTCGCGCACCGGCATAAAGAAGTCGCCGGTGAGGTGCGTCTGAATGCCCTCAATGTCGTCTCCAGACGGAAAATCACTCACCTGGGTGCTAGCAATCGATGGCATATTTCCAACATGCGGTACAGTACATCTTCCGCTGACGCACGAAGAATTAAATGGACATTGTGCGGAAGAGCTACACTCATGCTCGCAACCACTTGGATTGTCACTGACTCCGCTGTTGCTACCGCAGTAGACGCAGCTACCGGCTGAGTTAGTTTGATCTGCGTGATTGAGACCAAGGCAGTGGGCAAACTCGTGGCGGACCAGCCGAATGAACCCGCCTGGGCTGTTTGATCCGTCTGCACCTGCGGCAGTTAGGAGACTGGAATTCGTTCCGCTTCGGAACTCGATATCGCAGGCTTGGCCGCCTGTTTCACTTTCGGTATTGCCCTGGACTTCATCTTCGTAATAGCGAGGCCTCACACTTAATATACTCCGACCATCCTCATTGATATATGGGTTAAGGACGACACACTGGCTGGCGACGCAGCGGGCTCCGGCTCCGCATTGCGCATCGATAAAGCAAAAACCCGTCGGTGGCGGCTGAGTTACTGTCTGTGTCCACGTAGGACTTGCGAGTCCTACCTTAACAGGGACGCGAGCGTAGCGTGAGTACGACCACAGTCCAGTCTCGAAGGTCGTCATAAGGACATCACGATAGTACGAACTGGACGTATACGACGTCGACAAATCCTGTGTGATCATAGCATCCCATTCAAACTGACTATCCTCAACCTCGAACAGGTAGCTACTTTCAAAGGCCGTCGGTTCGTTGCCACGTGGACACCAGGTCGCAATGGCAATAAGGACCAATGCGATCATCGGGACACCATCTCGTTGATCGACATCACAAGCGCTGAACGACGCCAATTGGAAGCGCTTTCCTCAAGCGGAAATGTGCTCAACTCACCTGGTCGCAAGAATCCAGCGAAATCATGAAGAGAAAAGACACTCGTCTCATTGATATTACAGTGTGGACTCGCGGACCCCCATTTTTCTATACCATTGCCCAGCACCCCTCCATCGAATAAAACGGTCAGTGTTCCATCGCTACCGACCAACCCCTTGAAGGTTTGCTGTATGCGAAGCGTACACCAGGTCATCAGCCTCCAACCGCCATACGGATGCTCGCCGTAGAACGAAACCGAACGCTCAACCGTGCCAACAATAACGTGAGAATATTGCTCATTCTGGAGGGCTCTTGCGATCCATCCCCGAGGGGTGTGGTATGGGGGCGGATTGTCCTTAAACCACAAAAATGAACGTGTGTTTTCGATGGCTTCGTCGGCAGTCTGCTGCACCCAAATAGTCTGTTGCTCGTCATCTGACGCATCTTTATTAGTCGTTGATTCAACAAAATGACAACCGATAGACGCATCAACCTCGACGCAATCGTCGAGATCACAGCACTTGATCATCGTTCCACGTTGACGTTCAAGCTCTTCATCGGCAGCGACCGACCTACTGGCCGTTAACGCAAGAAGGAAGGCCACGAATGCTGGCATGGAATTCTTAACGGTCATTTCCCCTCCGGTTACAACTATTACTTTGATCAGCCGCAAGCTTACGTGTACAGAGTTCGAGGCATCAAGCCGTCTCAGTTCGAGTCGATCGCGGCAGCCCAGCGATTTACATGCTACGCCCCGCACGTGCGATGCAGCGATGCATAGGTGGGAAGGTGGTTTGCCTGCCCGCGCTGCGGCTACTGGGCTCTGCGGTGCGCAACGCAGGAGCGCGTCAGCGGCGGAGAGAGCCGGTGAGCACCTGGTTCGACAACCCGCGGGCCATGCCGAGCTTGCCCGTGCCCAAGAAATTCGGGCCACCGAGCGACAAGAGCGGCTGCAAGACCTTGTGCGGCAACGACGCAACGACGGTGCGCCCGCGCGCGAGCGCCGTGACGCCCGCTTCGACGCCGGTGGAGCCAGAGACGCAGCAGACCCAGTCGCCGACGCGCAGGGCCTGCAGCTCTTTCATCTTGCTGTCGCCATCGCTGTCAGCAGCGCCTTCGTCACCGACGACAGCGGCGCCATCGACGACGACCCAGAAGCCGTCGTTCTCGTGAAAAGCGTTGAAGAGCTCGTCGCCGTCGACGAGCTCTTTGTCGATGAACTGCGCGGGCAGCGCCTCTTTCTCGGCGTTGGGCAAGCCAGCAAAGAGGGGAACCTCGAGGATCAACGAGTGCAGCAAGCGCTCGCGCACGAAGCCCAACAGCGCGGTGCGCGCCGACGGGTGCTTTTGCAGAAGCTCGCTGACGGCCTCGCGATCGATCTCGAAGTATTCGAGGTCGGTCTCGGCGATCAGCGATGCCTGGCGGACCTCGGCGGCGACCAGGGCGAAGACGCCGGCGACGTCGCCGGGGTGCAAGACGTTCAAGACAACGTCGCGGCCGTCGACGTGGCGCACCACGCGCGCCGTGCCCTTGGTGATGACCAGACACGAGTCGCCGGGATCGCCGGGGGCGAAGACGACGTCGCCCTTGTCGGCGCGCAACAACACCATCGCGTGGCCCAGCGTCACGAACGCGGCGGCGTCGAGCGAAGCAAAGAGCGGAACGCGGGTGAGCACGCTGTCTTCGAATTTGCTGGCGACGAGGTCGACCCCTTCTGCGCCGCCTTCGTCGCTGAGGGCGGTGACGTTTTCGTCGTCGACCTCGTCGGGTTCGATCTCGGCGCCGACATCGTCGGCGTCGTTGATGACGCTGAGCTCGCCGGTGGGCTCAGGACGGATCGCCCGCCAGATGCCCGTCGCCGTGGCTGGCATGCCGCCCTCGAGAGCGTTGACGCCGGATCCGTCGCCGGCGGAGGCAGCGGTGTCGACGATGGGGACGGCGACGCGGCCACGGCCGGTGACGTCGGCAGCGCGGGTGCGGGCGTAGAGCTTGGCGAGAAAGAGCAGGCTCTCTTCGTGGTGGGCGTTCACCTGCAGCAGCTCTTTGAGCACCGCGATCGCCTGCAGCGGGTGCCCGGCCAACGACAAGTAGCGGGCGACGGCGCCGTAGTGGGCGACGGCGTCGTTGCCGTCGCCCAGCAGCCGGTAGGTGCGGGCGATGCGCATGCGCGCATCGAGATCCATGGGCCGCTCGTCAAGCCGCTCTTTGAGCAGCTTGAGGTTCTTCTTCAGCTCGGCCTTCGACGGCATCGTCGACATCGTCGTCGACACATACAGCGAGGAAGCGGTCGCCAGCTACTTTTGGAAGACCTTGGCCATCGCGGAGGCTTCAGAGTCGTCGACGCCGAGCTGCAGGTAGCGGCGCACGGTCGCCGGATCGAGCTGGACGCCCATGCGGGCGAGGCACAGGCACATGTGAAAGCGAGTCGACCCCGAGAGCTCGGCTGTCTTGGCGTTGAGCTGGCTCTCGATCAGGTTCTTCACCTGCGAGAAGATCTCGCCGAGGTTCTTCTGCTCGTTTCGGTGGTGGTCGAGGACCATCGCCATTGCCCGCCAGGCGGCGTCGCGCTGCTCAGGAGCGCCCGACAGCGCCATCGGCATCAGCTCGCCCACCGACGTGATCTGGCCGATCTTGCCGATGGCGATCAGGCAGTCGACGACGCGAAAGGCGTTCTGCAGCGAGCGGTAGAGCGCCGGCAACACCGCTGCGTCGCCGATCTCGCCGAGGGCCCAGATGACGGCGCGCGACTCGTAGAAACGCTCGGGCGAGACCAGCTCGCGCAGCACGCGCGCCGCCGGCTGGTAGCGACCGAGTCCCAACAGCCGGGCCGCCGTGGCGACGAGGCCGGGGTCGGCGTCGGCGAGGCGGGTGAGCTGCTCGCGCAGCACGCCTTCGTCTTGTCCGATGGCGAGCACCTTCATCACCAGCGCCTGCTGGTCGGGCGACTTGCCCTTGAGCTGCGTCCGCAGACGCACCAGCGCCGACGCCGGCACCGACGTGCCCGCCCGGCGATCGGGGGCGGTCAGCGCGAAGAAGACGTGGGCGAGGGCGTCGAGGCCGTTGAACCAGCTGCGCTCGTCGCCGGACTCGACCAGCGCCAGCAGCGGCTCGATGCCCGACTCACCGCGGGCGATGTGCTCTTGCAGCGGGTGCGACGACGCCGGCGGCAACAACCCGCGATCGATCTTGGCCAGCGCCGTGACGAGCTTGTCGCCGAAGTCGCGGTCGGCCTTTTTGGCGAGGCCAAACAGGTCGCGCCACGCTTCTTCGGGCAGCGCCTGCAGCAGCGGCACCGACGACTCAGCCTTCGCCGACTTCGACGCAGGCTTCGACCCCGAATTCGAGGCTGCCTTCTTCTTCGGCTCGGTCTTCTTCACCGCCATGTGTTGCTCCGGGCCCTCGGATGGTGGGCGGAGGGTGCCCCGTCTCCGCTGGCGACGCAAAGAAGCCTGCTCCTTCTCTTCTCCTCCCCTCCTACCCGTAGCGGCCCTGGTGCCGAGTCAACGCGACAATGAGGGAGCCGCG
>JANNAY010000511.1:0-4126 GCA_031384945.1 Deltaproteobacteria bacterium | reverse complement strand
TCGACGATGCGCAGGTCACGCCCGGCTACTTTCCCGCCGTCGAAGGCAGCGACTGCTCGATGTTTCGCTCTGACTTCAACCACTGGTACCGCGGCCCCAAGGCCGGTCGTGGCGGGTCGTTCGACCGCAACGGCCTCATCGAGATCATGCACGACCTGGTGGCCGCCAACGGCAACCCCTTCTACGACAACGGCGACGACTTCTACTTCCCCACGGGCGTGCCCTCGACGTGGCACATCGCGCCGCGCGACCCCGACGCTGGCACCCACCGCGCTGAGCTGTGCGCCGATCCTGTTGTGCTGAACGGCGTGTTCAACCGCGAGTTCAACCCCGAGGGCACCTACCCCGTCATCACCTTCTGCGACGGCAACGCCCGCGGCGGCGACGACGACAACGCCGGCGACTACATCCCCGGCGAAGGCGCCGACATCCCCGTTGAATTCTTGTTGGCCGTCGACCTCAACGGCAACGGCAAGCGCGACTACGCCGAGCCCGTGCTCATCAACAACGAAGAGCGCTACGTCGACTGCGGCAGCGACGGCCTCTGCGACGGCGACAGCGGCGACACCGACGACAACTGGGATCCGATGACGAATCCCACCGGCACCGAGAAGAATTTTCGCCTCGACGACGGCGAAGACTTCGACGACGACGGCCTCGACGGCGTCCCCGGCACCGCCGACTTCGGCGAAGGCAACGGCGTCTTCGATCGCGCCCCCGCCCTGCAGGCGCTCATCGACGACTCGCCGAACACGCTGCTCGACACGATGGTCGACAACCAGGCCAAGCGCCTCGACGTGTGGATGGACGCCGGCGTGCGCGACTTCTTGAACACGGCGCAGACATCGAACGCGCTGTACGCCGAGCTCAACAAGCGCCTGCCCGACGACGCGAAGGTCTACAATGATTTCGACGCGATGCCGCAAGACCCGGCATACGTTGACGGCGGCGACCGCTACATCTACTACATGTCTGATTACTCGCGCAAAGCGATGGGACAAATCGCCTACCTGCGCTACGGCAACACCACCTTCTGCCCTGGCTCAGACGAGAACGAAGGCGAAGGCAACCACGTCGGCGCCGGCGACGTCGTCAGCCGCATCTTCACGCTCTTTTCGTTCTTGTCGGCCCGCATGCCCGCCCAGGGCCGCGACGAGAGCTTCGGCGGCCAGATCATCGACCTCGCGCCGAACCGCAACCTGAACGACTTCGCCTTCTTGACGAAGTACCCCTCGCCGACCCTCGGTCGCGACGTCGAATATGGCGTGCTCTTGCCCCCCGACTACTTCTTGCCCGAGGCCACTGGCAACGAGTACCCGGTGCTCTACTTCTTTCACGGCCAGGGCATGAACGCCGCTGACATGGTGGCGTTGGGTCTGGCCTTGATTGGTCCGATGAAAGAGTCGGCGCGCAGCGATCGAGTCGGCACTGAAAAGAGCGACTTGCAGCGTGCCATCATCATCTGGGTCGACGGCGAATGCCAGGGCGACGCCTGCTTCACCGGCAACTTCTACGCTGACTTCAAGGGCCTGCCGCGCGACGACAAGCGCTTCGAGACCGCCTTCTACGAGCTCGTGCAGCACGTCGAGGGCGAGTACCGCACGCTTCCGCCGCAGCTCATCCCGCTGGACGAGATTGAGAACTGACGCGACCGCGGTAAGCCCCGTCGCATGACTGTGAAATTTGTCGTCGACGACGCCGCCACCGAAGGCGTGCGCGCCGATCATGCGGTGCGCGTGCGCTTTCCTTCCGTCGATCGCGCCTTTGCGCTGAAGCTCTTGAAAGAGGGCCGGCTGCGCATCGACAACAAGCTCGCCAACCTCACGGCCCGCGCCGTCGTGGGCAGCAGCATCACCATCGACGCCAGCGAGGCGCGCCTCGGCGAGCAGCTGGTGCCGATCTTTCAGCCCATCCACGAAGACCGCGGCCTCGTCGTCGTCGACAAGGTCGCCGGCGCGGCCATGCACGAGAACCCCGGCGGCGCCACAGGCGGCGGCGAAGACGACGACGTGCTCACCGGCGCGCTGCTCGAGCGGTATCCGGTCGAGCCCGGCTTCAAGGGTCCGTCATTTCTCGGCCGCCTCGATCGGGCCACCTCGGGCATCGTCGTCGCCGCCATGAGCCGCGCGGCGCTGCGCGACGTCGAGGGCGCCTGGCGCAATGGCAAGGTGCGCAAAGAGTACGTCGTCGTCGTGCACGGCAAGACGCCACCCGAAGGCCTCATCGACATTCCGCTCGCCGCCCGCCGCGCCCGCCTAAAGGGCACCGGCACCATCGAAGACGCGAAGACGTCGTTCACCACCATCGCCTCGATCAAGCGCGCCTCGGTCGTGATCGCTGAGCTGCACACTGGTCGAACGCACCAGATTCGTCGTCACATGAAAGCCATCGGACATCCCATCGTCGGCGACCCGCGCTACGGCGATGACCGTCGCGATCGTGACGCGCCCACCGTCGACGGTTTGATGCTGCATGCCTGGCGGCTGCGCCACGAGGGCGACGTCGAGCGCCTGCCCAAAGAGATAGAAGCTGCGTGGCCTGCGCGCATTGTTTCGATGATTGCGGGATTCGGCCTCACCGCCGATCCGCGCGAAGCACGCAAGCTCTTGCGCGCCAAAGAAGGCGGCGTTGTCGTCGCTGCTGGCGCCGGCCCCGTCTCCGTCACCGGCAGCGTCGCCGTCGAATTCGATGAAGACGACGAAGATGAAGACGAAGAAGTCGCCGTCGCTGTCGTCGACGACGACGAAGAAGAAGAAGACGGCGAAGAATCCGAAGAAGACGCCGACGCCCGCATCATGGCCGGCGGCTTCCGCGCGCAGCAGAAGCAGAAGAAAGAGCACAGGGCGGCGACAAAGGCCGCGGCGGCGACGTTGGCGGCGGCGGCGCCTGCGTCGAAGTCGAAGTCGAAGTCGACGTCGTCAGAGAAGCGGCGAAAGAAGAAGTAGGCGTCGCCGCACCGGTCGGCGGAGTCCTACAACCCGGGTTGTGGAATGGCGCGGGCGTTCGGGACCTGCCAGCGCATGTCGTAGACGACGTCATCGCCGTCGTGCCGCGGCGAGCTCACCGTGCCCGTGTGACGCGTGGCTGCGTAGATGCCCTCGACGACGCCGCAGTTCGACTCGAGCCAGGCTGGGTCGCTGCGGCAAATCGTCGGCAAGCGCGTGAACGCCAACACGGCTTCACCGTCGGCGCGGTTGCGCACCTCGATGTCGCCGACGTTGCGGGTGGCGGCCGTCCACGCCTTGGCGATGAAGCGCAAGAACGTCGACGGCGACGGACCCCACAGCGCGACGCCAGTGGTCACGAAGGGGCGAATGAGCGGGCCCTCGAGCGAGAGCAACATCGAGCGCTTGTTGACGGCGCGGATGGCGGCGAGGCCGGCGACGTCGACGACGACGCGGCTGATCTCGATGTCCCAGTCGATGGGCGCCCACTCGAGCCGCGTCTTCAGATCGACGGCGGTCATGACGTTCGCGAGTCGCGCCTGGGCGTCGCGCCGCTGAGACGTCGACAGCGCGTCGAGCGCCTGCAGGTTGCCGCGCAAGTAGCTGACCTTGATTTCAGGACGCGTCGACGGCGCCGGGCGATGGGGGACGGAGCGCATCGCCTTCCATCGGCTCCGACGCCGTCGACTTGAGGGCCGATCAGGCCTTGAAGGTCAGCAGCGGACGAAGGCGCGCGACGACGTCAACGACGCCGGCTGCGACCTGGACGCCGACGACAGCGTCGATGTCTTTGTAGGCGGCGGGTGCTTCTTCGACTCTGCGCTCTGGGCGCGGCGTCACGCAGTCGACGCCGTCGAGGCCGAGGTCAGCCACGCGCGACATGTCGTTGCGCGAGCGCACGCGCCCGGCGCCGTGGCTCGCCGTGTGGAGAAAGCGATCGTTGCCTTTGCCCACGCACAGGTACGACGACGCGCCCATCGAGCCGGGGATGACGACGGTCTGTCCGTCGTGGGCCGGGCACGCGCCCTTGCGCACGACGTGGCGGCCGTTCTCGTTGCGCGTCAGGTTGTGCGGCACGTCGGCGACCAGCGGCATGCCGACGTCGCCGAGGTGCTTCTGCAGCACGGCATGCAGCATCTGTTGCAAGCAGAAGCGGTTGAAGAAGGCGTAGTGGCCGGCGG
>JANNAY010000548.1:0-2587 GCA_031384945.1 Deltaproteobacteria bacterium | reverse complement strand
GTTGATTCGCGGCGAGCGCCCGCGCGCCAAGGCGTTGCTCGCCGAAGCGCAGAAGCGCGCGCCTGAAGATGGCGACCTGCAGCGCGCGTTCGCCGCGCTCGACGACAGCGTCGACGGCGGCAAGAAAGACGACGCCCTCGTCGTCTACGCCCCCGCCGTCGACGCCGTCGCCGCCCGCAAAGACATGCCCGCGCGCGCCAAAGAATTGGGCGCGCACATTCAAAGCCGCACCCTCGCCACGCGCTTCTTCGAGAACGGACAGCTGCGCAGCATCGAAGACGTCGTCGTCGTCGTTCACGACGCGAAAAAGGCGCAGGGCTTTCGTGCATTTTCGTTCTCGTACAGCGGCGGTCGCGAAGACGTCGAAGTGCTCGTCGCCGAACGCACCAGCAAAGACGGACGCAAAGAAGCCGCCGCCCGCATCCTCGACCGCGGCCAAGACGGCAAAGAAAACGGCGCCTACTCAGACGCCCGCGTCAAATCCGCCGTCTTCGCAGGCGTCGACGACGGCGACGTCTTCCACGTCCGCGTGCGCAAAGAGGCGACCGGGTTGCAGAATTTGTTCGGCGACTTCTACGGCGACATCGAGCCGTTTCAGGGGCGCTATCCGATCAACCACTTTCGCTATGTCGTCGAGGCGCCGACGTCGCGGCCGCTGTCGTGGGGCGGCCGCGGCTTTCCTGAGCCCATCGTCACCGAGCGCGCCGCAGCAGCGGGGGGTGGCCGCGTCTATGATTTCAAGGCCGACGCTGTTGCAGGAATCGAGGGCGAGCCCGGCATGCCCCCCTGGTTAGAGGTCGCGCGGTATCTCTCTGTTTCGACCTACAAGAATTGGGGCGATCTCGGTGTCTGGTACGAAGACCTCGTCCGCGATCAGCTGCGCCTCGACGACGACCTCAAGAAGCTGGCGGCGAAGCTGAAGGCCGAGTCCAAGAACGACGAAGACCTGGTGCGCCACACCTACGAGACCGTCGTGCGCGAGACCCGCTACGTCGGCATCGAGCTCGGCATCCACGGGTGGAAGCCGTATCCGGTCAGCGAGGTCTACCGTCGGCGATTTGGTGACTGCAAAGACAAGGCGTCGCTCTTGGTTTCACTGTTGCGTCAAAATGGCATCGAGGCGCACATCGCGCTGGTGCGCACCGTGCAGCTCGGACACGAAGGGCAGGCGCCGCCGTCGATGTGGGCCTTCAACCACGCCATCGCCTACGTGCCGACGCTCGACCTCTTTCTCGACGGCACCGCCGAGTCGTCGGGGTGGAAAGAAATTCCAACGATGGACCAGGGCGCGGTCTCTCTCGTCGTCGACGGCAAGAACAGTCGCCTCACCACCATCCCCGTGCATCCCGCCGACGACAACCTCAACACCTCTGACTACGTGCTGACCTTGCAAGACGATGGTGGCCTCGCGGTCAACGGCACCGAGCGCTTTCACGGCTCGCACAACTCGACCGAGCGCCGCACCTTTGCTGACCCCGCCACGCGGCGAGAGACCCTCGAGCGACAGCTCTCGCAGAGCATCAACGGGGCCGCGGTGAAGAAGATCGAGGTGAGCGACCTCGGTCTCGAGCAAGAAGAGATTCACTACACGTTCAACGCGCTGCTGCCCCGCCGCGCCTCTGTCGCCGACGACGGCACCTTGACCCTGCCGGTCTCGCTCTACCCGCACGACCTCAGCGGCAACTACGCCGAGCAGTCGAGCCGCGCGCACGAGCTCTTCTTTGACCACCCATGGCGCACGCGAAACGTCATGCGCTACGTGCTGCCCAAGGGCTTCGTCGTCGATGATCTGCCCAAGGGTGGTGTGGTCGACGGCCCGCAGCTGAAATTCAAACAGACCATCACGCGCACCGAAGACGGCTTCATCGTCGACGAAGACACCGCCATCGTCGTCCGCCGCGTCGCCGTCGCCGACTACGCCCGCTTCCGCAAAGACGCGCTCGCCGCCGACGCCCTCATGAAGCGCAACCTCAAGATCGTGAAGAAAGGGGCGACCTGATGAGAGGTTTTTTGCCTTCGCAGGCGGCCATGGTTTCGCCTCGCTCCGCTCGCGGACGCGACACTCCAGGCCGTTGCTTTGAACGCGGGCCGCGAGTTCCTGACGACGTTGGTCTGCTGACGCATCCCTCGCCGTCCGTCACTCGCGGAGCCTCGTCGCACTTGCTGCTCGTGGCTTTGCTCGCGCTCGTCGTCGTCGTCGGCTGCGTCGCCGCCCGCCGCACTGGCTTCTCGCGCGACGCTCTCGAGCGCAGCTACGACCTGCCGCCGGCTGAGAAGCTGCCGTCGACGTCGTCGCTGCTGGCGCTGCGGGTGCCTGTGCCCAACGACAAGCCGAAGCAAATCACCGGCAGCACAGCCAACGTCGCCTTCGCCAACGGCGACCTGTCCGCCTTTGCTGGCGGTGCCAACGTCGACAGCGCCGCCGGATGCCTCATGGCCGACGTGCGCCGCGACTACGCCGGCGTCGTCGAGCAGTGCTTGCAGTTCGTGACGCTGCACCCGAACGACGCGCGCGCGCCGGGCGCGGTCCGCGTCGTCACGCGCCACCTCGGGTCGCTGCCCGACGCCGGCCGCAAGGCGCTGCTCG
>JANNAY010000396.1:0-3799 GCA_031384945.1 Deltaproteobacteria bacterium | reverse complement strand
GCCGACGATGGAGACGACGAGCATCTGGTGCTCTTGGTCGTCGATGCAGGCCACCAACCCACCAAAGATCGGACCGGCGCCGAGCAGCGTCGGCACCGCGGCGGCGAGCAGCGCGACGATCGCGGCGCTGCGCATGCGTTGGCAAACAGCAGACGCCCAGACGCCGGCGGCTGCGGCGGCAAAGGCGTGGGCGAAGACGCCGCTGACGGCGACGGCAACGGCGTCGACGTCGACGCCGAGAAAGACGCTGCACAGGGCGAACAGCGGCAACATCACGGCCAGAAACGGCGCAGCCGACACCAGCAACGCGCCGATCTTGCCGCCGACGATGCGGCCCGGTGTGAGTCCCGAGACCAGCAACAAGGGCAGCGTGCCGCGCTCGCGTTCCGACGTGATCGTCGTCGCTGCCAGGGCCGCCATCGTCACGCTGACCGTCGCCAGCAAGAGGCCGGTCAGCACCAGCAGCATCGAGTCGCCCGATGGATCGAGCGTGCCGTACAGCCGCGCGTCGTCGTTGTGGCTGCCGTCGAGCCAGGCGAGGCCGGCCACGCAGAAGAGCGCGCCAGCCACAAGCACCCACGCGGCAGCGGCCAGCTTGCGCCGCAGCAGCAACGACGCGTCTTTCTCGAGCACGGGGTTGTCGGTCAGAACACCAGAGACCTGCGTGAGGAGGCTCATTGGACCTCTCCCTTCGTGACCGTGAGGAACAAAGCTTCGAGATTTCGTTTTTCGGGGACGACGGAGGCAACGTCGACGCCGGCTTCGACGAGGGCGCGCAAGAGCCGCGCCGTGTCGCGCGAGGTCGAGGGCAGCTGCACCCGCAAGAGCGCGCCTTCTGCGACGACGTCGCTGACGCCGACGACGGTGGCGGCGACGTCTTTGGCCTGCTGCATCTCTGACAAAATTTCGAACGTCACGTGGCGCGGCGCCGCTTCACCGGGTCGCGCGTGCAGCGCCTGCGAGAACAGCGCGTCGATGCGATCGGCGGCCTTGACGCGTCCGCGTTCGAGCACGACGACGTGGTCGCAGAAGTCGCCGAGCTCGGTGAGGATGTGGCTCGACACCAACACCGTCACGCCCTGCTTCGCCAGGCGCTTCAGCAGCTCTTTGAGATCGATGCGCGCCCGCGGATCGAGACCCGAGGCGGGCTCGTCGAGCAGCAGGACCTGCGGGCGGTGCAAGAGCGCACGGGCCACACACAGGCGCTGCGTCAGTCCCTTCGACAACGTCGACGCCGGCTTGCCGAGCAGGTTCTCGAGCCCACAGAAGGCGATGGCGTCATCGACGGCGATCTTCCGTTGCTTCGGCGTCAGCCCAGCGGCGTGGGCGAAGAAGGTCAAGAACTGCCGCACATCGAGGCCCTCGTAGAGCGGAGCGTGATCAGGAACGAAGCCGATTTGCTTGCGCGCCCGCTGCGGGTCGGCTCTGACGTCGACGCCGCCGACGGCGACGCGGCCGGCGAATTCTTCGTCGAGCGTCGCCAGAATCGACAACAGCGTCGTCTTGCCCGCGCCGTTCGGACCGATCAGCCCGCACAGCGCGCCCTTGGGAATCGACAGCGAGACGTGGTCGAGGGCTGTGAATTCGCCGTAGGCTCTGACGACGTCGTCGACGACGATGGCGCCTTCTTCGCTGGCGACTTTGACGGCTGCGTTCATCGCCCCACTCATCGGGACGCCTCGACCGCGGTGACCACGCCGTTTTTGGTGAAGATGCCGACGACGCAATCGCTGCCGCAGCTGTTCAACACGTCGCGGGCCAGGCGCTCTTCGACGACGCTGCCGAAGTGCTCGCGGCGCTCGCTGGCGCTGTCGGTGACGACGGCGCCGGCGGCGACTCCGTCGATGACGACGAGCTCAGGACCGCCGTAGCTGCCGTCGCGCCGCAACAACACGTAGTCGAGCGGAAAGCCGAAGGCGTTCTCGACGCTGCCGTCGTCGCGGCGCACCAGGCCACCCGGCGTCTGGTCGCTGGTGAACCACAAGCCGACGAGTCCCGACGACGACGACAGCGCCGCGTGCACGCGGCCGTTGTCGACGCTCATGTGGTTGCGCCACGAGTTGCTGCCGACGATGGTCGTCAGCGTCGGCTTGCCGGCGAAGGGCGCGCCGTCGACGTCGACGTCGCCGAAGCTGTTGGGGGCGCGGGCAAAGGCGCTGACGACGCGGCGGCCGTCTTGCCCGCCCGACCAGTGCGAGACCGCGACGGCGCCGCCAGCGGTGAAGCCGATGCGCAAGCCGACGAGGGCGGCGGCGCCGATGACGCCGACGACGAGGGTGTTGCGGGCAGCGACGACGGGGCCGCGCTTGAGGCTCACGAGCAACGTGACGCCGATCAGCGCGATGGCGAAGAAGGCGAGCGAGAAGCCGGGCACGCCCATCGGCGTCGGCGCCAGACCTGCGGCGGCGACGTTGACGACCAGCACATTGCGCGGGTCGAGCTGCGGCGACACGTTCAAGAAGCCCGGGTCAGCGACGGGGATGGCGGCGATGCGTTCGTCTTCGGCGCGTCCGGCGGCGCGAAGGATGATGACGCCCGCGCCGGTTCTGACGACGTCTTCTTCGACGAAGCGCAGCTTGACGACGCGATCGTCGAGGCGCACCGCGATGCCGTCGGCAGCGGCCAGCACGGGCCCATACGACGCCGTGGGAATGCTCGAGCGGCTCAAGATCGCCGTCGCGCTGCCGGCGTCGACGAGGCCGATGGCCGTGGCGTCGGCTTTGGCGATGCTGACGACGCCACCGGCGTTGGCGAACTGCCGCAAGGCGTCGCGCAGCGCGGCGGTCGGCCAGCCGTCGTCGAGCACGACGGCGCCAAAGGCGCTGATCAGCTCGGGGCGCTCGGCGAGAAACGTGCCGGTGTCGACGGCAAAGGCGCCGACGCCGCCGACGTTGCCTTCGAAGGCGCTGGCAAAAGCGAACGAGCGCGGCGTGGGACCGGCGAAGGCGATGGCGCGGCCGTTCGACATGCCCCGGTCACAGCACTCGCGCTGCCACGACCCCGTCGAGACCTTCAGGCGCGGCGCCCGGCCGGCGAAGAGGGCGTCGACGTGGACGACGGCGCCGGGGTCGACGACGACGTCGTGGGGCAGCAGGCACTCCCACGTCTCGCACACCTGCACCTTCACGCTCGACGTCGTGTTGCGCGTGCTCAAGACGAGCGGCAGCGGCATCACCGTCTCGACCGTGGCGATCGGCGCCTTGACGTCGAGCACGCCGCCGTCGCCCAGGTCCACCGTCCACGCGTAGCCGACCGGTGCGCCCTCGCCGTCAGGCGCGCCCGCGGCGATCGTTGCCAGTGCGAAGAGAAGAGCAGCCGCCATCAGACCTCCGGATCGCGTGTCGTCGAAAGAGTTTCACAACCACAGAACGCACGAGGTGCTTCCCGGTTCTCCACGGCGGACATGCATCACGCCGCATCCCATGGCCTGAACCCCGCTGGCTGTCGCGGACGCACGGCGAGATTGAGCGCGGTCGGGGCTTGTGGCAGAAGACCCGCCATGTTGTTGCGACCCTTCCTCGCCGTGACCGTCGTTGCGGCGCTCGCGCTCCCCGCCAACGCTCAGGCGCCCGCCGGCCCAACTGCCGGCCCAACTGCGCCCACGCCGCCGCCGGCGACGCCAGCGGTGAGCGACAAGCCCGCCGAAGAGCCGAGCGTCGAAGAGCGGCGCATCGTCGCCTTTGTCTCCACCGGCGTCGCCGTCGCCAGCCTCGCCACGGGCATCACCATGGGCGTGCTGGCCCAGGTCCAGTTCGACTGCGCCAAAGACATCATCGCCTGCAACAAGACGCTGGCGAAC
>JANNAY010000372.1:0-4554 GCA_031384945.1 Deltaproteobacteria bacterium | reverse complement strand
GCTTTCTTCGCCGTCTTTGCCAGCAGAGGCAGCGTCGGCAGCGGCGCGTCCGTCGCGTTCGCCTTCAGCGGCGACGGCCTTCATCTTCTTGCCGCCCTTCGGACGCGAAGGCTTCGGGGGCGGCGCGGCCTGCGCGACGATCTGGTCGCGGTGGGCGAGCGAGAGTCCCTTGTCGTCGACGACGAGGATGTCAGCGAGGCCCTTGCGATCGATGCCATAGCGCGCGTAGTCGGCCTCGGTCTCGAGCACGAGCAGCGCGGTCTCAGACGAGAGCACGCGGTGCCGCGTCGACAGCGCGACGATCTGCTCTTTCAGCTCTTTCTTTTCGCCGGGGCTGCGCGCGTTCGCCAACGCGGCCTGCGTTCGGGCGATGCGGGCCTCGGCCCAGGCGCGGCGCAAGAGCGCAGCGGGCGCAGCACGGGCGCTGCCGGTGTCGACGACGGTGCCGCCGAAGCTGACGGCGAGGGCAGCGCCCTGCTTGAGCTCGGCCACGATCACGCGCTCGTCGCCGGGCTGCACACCGTCGAGCACCTTCGGCCAGAACCAGCCAGCGCCCTTGACGTCGACGACGACGCCGCTCTTCGCCTTCTTCGACAACTTGCCGACGATGACCGCGGCGCCAGCGTCGCCATCGACGACGACGCCTTCTTCGGCGCCGCCTTTGACGACGACGGCGAGGGCGGCTTCGTCTCTGACGCCGCCTCTGACGACGGCGTCGATGCGGCGCACGCCCTTCGATTTCAGCGACGCCAACGCCTCGGTGACCGGCACGCCGAGGTCGGCAGTGCCCACGCCGTCGGTGATCACCACGATGCGGCTCAGCGGCAGCCGCTGCTGTTTCTGCGTGCCCGCGATGAGGTCACCGGCGTAGGCGAGGGCGCCGCCGAGGTCGGTGGCGCCGAGCGAGCGCCGTTGCGAGAGCTTCGTCGCGTCGAAGTTGGCGTAGGGACCGCTGAAGACCTCCTGCTGCGTCTGGTCAAAGGCGACGACGACGACGCGCTCGCCCTTGATCAGCTTGAGCATCTCTTTGAGCAGCGCGATGTCTTTGCCGAGCTGCAAGGCCCGCGACGCCGAGGTGTCGATGAGCACCACGACGCTGCCCAGGTCGTCGACGGCGGCTTCTTTGAAGGGGACGGCCGCGCGGATGACGACGACGTCTTCGGCCCTGACGACGTTGCCAGCGTCGACGACGACCTTGACGTCGGCGTTCGGCACAAACTTCGCTTTCTCGAGGTTGAACAGCGCTTTGCCGTCGCCATCGCGCACCCGCACCTTGAGCTGGTCGACCTGCGGCAGCCCCGCCAGTGGCAGCGTCCACGTCGCGGTCGACGACGACAACGCGTGGCCGTAGCCGATGACCAGCTCTTTGCGTCCCTTCGCCGGGATCGGAAACACGCGCGCTTGAAACTGGTTGCCGGCCGCTTGCTCGAGCAGCGCGGGGTCTTGGCGACGGTGCAGAAAATCTTCGTAGGCGCGGCGCGCGGCCTGCTTCTCGACGACCTCGGCCTCTTGCCACTTGCCGTCGAGCTTCATGGCGAAGCGCGACACCGAAGCGCCCGGCGGCAGCGCGATCTGAAACTGGCCTTCGATGACGCGGTCTTCGGGGTTGTCGAAGGCGAGCCGCAGCTCGGTGAAGCACAGCGGACCGCTGCACACGGCATCAGCGTCGAGCACGACGAGCTTGAGCCCGCTGCCGTCGGAGGTGGTGAGCGACACCGGCGCGTCGAGCACGCCAGCGATCAAGAGGGCCGCGGTGAGAAGCATGCCGGACGCTAACGCGGGTCCGCCCCGGGCGATCTCAGGGCGATCTGTCAGCGCAGCTGCATGGCGAAGGGCGAGCCCGAGGCGCCGCCGACGCCGCCTTCGAAGCGAGAGCCGGCGCTGACCGTTGCCTTGATGTCGCTCTGGTCGTCGACGGCGCGGGCAAAGGCGACCACGGCGTCGAGGGCGGCGCGCTCGGCGACGCGACGGCGCAACCGCCCCGACACGATCAGCTTCTCGCCGACGATCAGGTCGATGCGCACGATGGCGATGCAGGCGGCGAGCAAAAGCAGCGTCTCGCGCACGCGCGGGTCGGCGCAGACGGTGACGGCGAGGTCTTCGTCGTCGGCGTTGACGCGGAAGCCGGCGTCGATTTCGGCGAAGCCGGTGCGCAAGCCAGGCGCCGAGATCTGCGTCGACAGCGTGAGCATCAAGCGCCGCCCCAGACGAACGCGCGGCACCTCGACGCGCCAACCCAGCGGCGTGAGCTCGACGACGCAGTCTTTGGTCTCAACGGCGTGGCTGCCGCGGCTCAGCATTCGGACGCCACCGACGTTGGCGGCGAGCGCTTTGATGTGATGGATGGCCAACCAGTGGCGAGCGCCGAGCAGCCCGGCGACGAGAAAAAAGCACAAGAGCGCGATCACGAGGGCCATGCCACGTCGTGAACGTCTACTTCTGGCACTTGGTCTTCAAGAACGACAAGAGCCGGGTCTCGAGGTCAACCGGCACTTTTTGCAGCAGGTGGGCGCGCACGGCCTCGGGGGCGAAGCGGTACTGCTTCAAGAAGGCCATGCAGGGCGCGCACTGTCCCATGTGGCCGTCGACGGCGGTCTTCAGGTGCGGCGGCAGCTGATCGTCGACGTAGTCGCCCAAGAGGTCGACGAGCCCCTTGCAGTCGACGTGGGTCGTCGGACCAGCGAAAGAAGCTGCAGCAGGAACAGCGGGCGCGCCAGCTTTGACGTCGTCGTTGGTGCTCATGCCGGGGACCTCACAACAGCTCTCATGATCTCAAAGTTCTGATGCGTCATCGCGGCGCGGGTTTCCCGCGCAGCCGATCGTCCATCAGCTGGCGCAACACGAGACGGGTGCGGTGCAAGCGGCTCTTCACGGCCGGCACTGTCGTGTGAAACGACTCGGCCAGCACCTCGTGCGAGGCCTCTTCCATCGAGCGCATCAACAGCAATGCGCGGTCTTCGTCGGGCAGGGCGGCGAGAGCGCTCTCGAGAGCGTCTTGCACTTCGCTGGCGGCGAGCGCTTCGTCTGGGCGTCGCGCCCAGAGCGACAGCGCGTCGAAGGGGCTCGTGCCCTCAGAGCGCTCGCGGGCATGGGCCATCGCTGGCTCAAGATCGACAAGGTCACCCTGGGCCTCGGGCTTCTTCTTGCGCAGCTTCATCAGCGCGTGGTTCGAGGCCACGCGAAAGAGCCACGTCGAGAACTTGGCGTCACCGCGAAAACCCTCGAGGTGCTCGAACGCCGACAAGAACGTCTCTTGCGCGACCTCTTCGGCCTCGGCGGGATTTTTCACGATGCCGAGGGCGGTGGCGAAGACGCGGCGCTGGTGCTTCTTCACCAGCGCTTCAAACGCGGCGTAGTCGCCGGTGCGAGCGCGCGCGACGAGGTCGGCATCGTCGTCGGCGATGGTGGGGGGCACAGGTTTGCCGGGCAACGTCACCTGCATCGGCCTCTCTTAAGATCCCACGACAAGAACGGCCACGCCGATCATGAGGCCTATGACGGCGACGACGGCGCCACCGATGAGGGCGAATTCGAAGACGCCCAGGCCTTTTTTCTCGCCGCTGTCGGCGTTGTCTTCGTCGAAGGGGTTGGCTTCGGGTTCGTTGGCTTCGTCGACGTCGCCGCCGTTGCCGGCTCTGGTGCCTTGCACGCGTGAGGCTTCAGCGGTGTTGGTGTCGACGTCTGGGCCGGGTCCGTCGCCGACTTCGCCTTCGTTGACGCCGTCTTCGCCTTCTTCGTCGACGTTCTCTTCTTCGTCGGCGAGCGACGTCGCCTGATCAGCGAACGCGGGGATGTCGTCGAGCTTGCCGATGAACTTCGCCGAGGGGTCGATGAAGGTCAGGCGCACGGCGCCGAGCAAGATCTCGTCGGCGTCGCGCAAGGCGGTGGCCTTGGCGATCTTGCGGTCGTTGATGACGACGCCGTTCTTGCTGCCGGCGTCTTCGATGGTGATCTCGTTCCAATCGCGGCGGACGATGCCGTGGCGGCGCGAGATGTTGGCGTCGTTGATCTGAAAGTCGCAGTCGTTGCCGCGGCCGATGACGGCCTCGCTGACGTCGACGCCGATGTCGAAGCGTTTGCCTTCGTCGGGTCCGTTCATCACCCGCAGCCACGGCATGTCGCTGGCATCTTTGCCAATCGACGCGAGCACCTCTTCGACCATCTTTCTGGCGAGGGCCTCGGTCTTCTCGGCGCTGTAGTCGGGCGAGGCGACCTGCACGACGTGAAACGTGATCTTGAAGTGGATCAGGTCGATGACGTCGCCGTCGCGCAGCAGCTTTTTGCCGCCAGCCCCGACGGGCTTGCCGTTGTGCTTGGTGCCGTGCGTCGACTTGAGGTCTTCGAGGTACCACTCATCGTTGTCTTGAAAGAACACGCAGTGCTTGCGGCTCACCGTCGACAGCGGGACCTGAATTTCGTTCTCTTGATCGCGACCAACAGAGATGCGGTCGTCTTCGAATTCGTATTCGAACTCCCGCGGGTCTTTGCCCGGGATGCTCATCACGACCTGTAGCTTGACCGTCACGCCGACTGTCCTAGCCCAGCGCCGCCGTG
>JANNAY010000351.1:0-6879 GCA_031384945.1 Deltaproteobacteria bacterium | reverse complement strand
TGTCGGGTGTCTGGGGGGCAGACAGCGCGTCTATCAGGGGCAGCTGCTTGTTTTTGACGGGCAGGTTCTTCGCGACCACCTCGAAGACGCCGTCTCTGTCGGCGGTGGCGGCGAAGACGCGGTCGCCGACGGCGACGCTGACGTTGGCGCCGGGGATCTCGTCGCTCTCGAGGGCCTTCAGGTTCTCCCAGAGGTTCGCTGACGCGCTGTCTTTCTTCGTCGGCAGCGCTTCGTTCTGGTCTTCGAGCACGCGCCCGGTGATGCGCAGCGACGAGGGCGTGGCCCAGCCGTCGTAGACGACGACGATGGCCCTCTTTCTGCCGTCTTTGTCGGGGGCCGCCGACAGCCGCGGGACGAACGAGAACATCGTGACGAGCAGGGTGAAGCCAATCCGCAAGCGACGCATGGCACGATCGTAACTCCAAAAGAAAACGCCGGAGGGGTGCTCCGGCGTTCTCGTCGTCGCTGGCGTCAGCGCTCAGGGCGCGGGGCGCGGGGCGGAGCAGGTGCCAAGGCACGCGCCGGTGTCGTCGGGAACGCAGTTGTCGGTGCTGCAGAGCTGGCCGTCGGCGCACTCGCTGTCGGCGGTGCACGTCTGCGCCGGTTCGGCGCAAGCGACGCTGCCGTCGGCGGAGACCGCGCAGGCGACGCCCTCACCGCAGACCGCGGCGCACGGATCGCTCTCGAGGTCACGGCACACGCCGGACGGCGGCGCGGGGCGGCAAGCCTCGCCGCTGGCCGGGTCGCACTCGGGCGGCGGAGCGATGTCGGCGCCGCTCTGGGCGCAGAATTCGTCGCTCTTGCAGTCGGCGTCGGAGAAGCAGGCGACGTCGACGCAGGTGCCGGGGCACACGCAGGGCAGGCAGCCGCCGTTGCCGTCGTCTTGGCAAGAGGCATCGCAGACGCAGTCAGAGGGCGCGCAGACCTGGCCGTTGCCGCAGTCGTCGTCGACGTTGCAGCCGGTGTCGACGACGATGGGTTTGCAGACGCCTTCGGGCGGCGGCACGAAGTCGCAGTTGACGTCGGTGCTGGGGTCGCAGGGCGGGGCAACACGGTCGGCGTCGCCGAAGCTGCAGAACTCGCCTTCGGCGCAGTCGCCGTCGAAGTTGCAGGTGGGGGCGGGCAGCGGCTGGCAGGTGCCAATCTGGTCGGGCGGCGCGATGTCGGCGTCGTCGCACAGGCCGTCGTTGTTCTCATCGAAGCAGGGGCGCTCGGCGCCGCCGCCGTTGCTCACGTCGAAGTTGCAGAACTCACCGCTCTGGCAGTCGCCGTCAGAGAAGCAGGTCACCGGGGGGTTGTCGACGCAGATGCCGGCGGGGAGGGCGACGATGCCGCCAGCGTTGGCGACGAACTCGCAGTGTTGGCCTTCGCCGCACTCTTCATCGGTGCTGCAAGCGACCGGGGGCACGAACACGCAGGTGCCCGCGCTGATCACGAGGCCGCCGGCGCCCGCTTCGAGAAATTCGCAGACGAAGCCGTCGCCGCAGTCGGCGTCGCTGAAGCAGATCTGCTCGACCGCGATGCACTGTCCTTCGGGCGGAGGCGGGGCCGGGTCGGCGCGATCGTCGGCGCCGTCGCAGATGCCGTCGCCGTTGTCGTCGAAGCAGGGCTCTTCAGCGCCGCCACCACCGGGGGGCACAGCGCCGCCGCCAGAGAAGTCGCAGACGAAGCCGGCGCCGCAGTCGGCGTCGCTGGAGCAGCCTTGCGTGACCTGCACGCAGAAGCCGCCGCCGCAGTCGGCGTCGGGGGCGTTGGCGCAGTCGGTGAGCTCGCAGCGGAAGCCGCGGCCGCAGTCGCTGTCGCTGAAGCAGCTTTCGACGACCTGGCAGCTCCACGAGCAGAGCTGCTCGTCGAAGAACGCGTTGGCGCACTCGGGCGGCGGGCCGGCGGCGTCGACGTCGCAAGCGGTGGCGTTGCACTCGCAGATGGCGCAGCCGTCGCCGTCGAGCACGTTGCCGTTCTCACACGACAGGCTCGGACAGATGTCGCCAAGGTCGGCGCAGTCTTCGTCGTCGTCGTCGTCATCGTCACCGTCGTCGACGATGATGGTGCAAGGTCCATCGGCGGCGAGGGCGAAGAACGCGGCCGTCAGGGGCAGGGCGCGCAGCACCATCGGGAAGAACGCGGGAACAAGACGCATGGGGATTCTCCTCTTCAGAAACGCAGACCCGACCTGTTCATCATGCTCCGTGCCAGCGGCAGCACAACGTGTTGAAGGCCAGAATGTCGCGCAATGACGCGACCTTGGATCGCCGAACGGATGAGATTCCAAGATGACGGCGCAGGTTGCGGGCGGCAGTGCGGGCTGGAGATCGCAGCGGCGACCGGGCAAACGCAAGCCGTGCGCGCGTTCTTCTTCAGCTGCTCCGTCTGCGTCGTCTGCGTTTGCGCCTGCGACGACGGCGTCATCGCCGCCCACCGCGACGACGCCATCGACGTCAACGGCAGCTACGTCGACGCCGCCAACGGCACCGCCCTCGTCGTCGAAAACGAGGCCGACAAGAACGACGTGCGGTTGACGTTCACCAGAGACGCCGTCCCCGACGTCGAGGCTGACTTCGTGGCCCGCGTCGACGACGAAGCCTTCGACGCCCGTGTCGTCGTCGTCGGCAACGGCACAGACGGACTCAGGGACGAAGCCACCGGCGGCGAAAACGTCAGCGTCGACGGCGGCAAAAGCACCGTGGTCGACTGCGACGGCGACGACGTCGATGCCGGCGACGCCGTCGTCCGCTGGTCCGCCCGGCTGGTCGGCGATGCCGCGGGCTTGCAGGGCGTGCTGCGCCTCAGCCTGCGCGAGCGCCGGCAACGGGCCGGCGACGTCGACGGCGCGAGCACCGAGAGCGAGGCGGTCGAGACCGCGCTGGTGTTCGTTCGGGCTGACTGAGGGCGCGTGCGACCTTGACAGCCGGGGGTCTGCCTGCGACCTCTTCCGCGTTCCGGGCCTCTTGCCCGCTGCCGGAAAACCAATGCGCTTTGTGCTGCCGCTTTCACTGTTTGTCGTCGTCGCCGCTGGCTGCCCGGCCAAGGTGGCCTCGGTCGAAATTGCGCCCGCCAAGGTCGAGCTCAAGTCCGACGCCGAGACGAAGAAGCTCACCGCCACCGCCAAAGACAAAGACGGCGTGGCCATCGAAGAAGAGCGCCCGGTGACGTGGAAGTCGGCCGACCCCGCCGTCGCCACCGTCGACGCGACTGGCACCGTCAAGCCTGCCGGCTCGGGCGCCACCACCATCACCGCCACCATCGAAGAGCAGAGCGCCACCGCGTCGGTCGGCGTCACACTCATCAAGCGCATGCAGCTGCCGTCGCCCGCCATGGTCGTCGTCGCCACCGTCGCTTCTGAAGCGCTGACGGTGAATTTCATGAACGAGCGCGGCGAGCCCGTCGACGTCAAAGACGCCAAGGTCACGTGGAAGACGGCCGACCCGGCCATCGCCACCGTCAGCGACGCTGGCGTCGTCATGGGCGTCGCCGCCGGCTCGACGTTGCTGACCGCTGAAGCGAAAGAGCTCAAGGCCGAGATGACGGTCACCGTGAACCCCGCCCCCGAGCCCGTCCCGGTCGAGACGCCGCCGGAGGATCCGAAGAAGCCGACGCCGAAGTGACGTCGTCGCCGGCTTCTGTGTCTGCGCGAATGGGCCTGCGGGCGATGGGCGATCCGCAGGCGCCCTTCACAGCCGTCAAAGCCGTCCTCGCTCAGCAGCGTCTGCTCGCGGGCGATCGCATCGCCGGTCGCCTGCTCTCGATCGGCGACCACTTCGACTGGGGACACCGCAAAGACCGCGACGCCGCCGCCGCCGACGGTGAAGCCCTCTTGGCGTGGCTCGCGTCGCACGACGCCGACCAGGTCGTCCTGCTCGCCGGCAACCACGACCTCGCCCGCGTCGGCGAGCTCAACAACGTCGACGACAAGCGCTTCGCCGCCCTGCAAGAGCTGGCCGACCGCCACTATTTTCCCACTGACGTCGACGCTGGGCTCTCCGGGCACTCCGCTGCGCTGCGCGCCGATCAGCACGACCACGACGAGATGGCGTTCTTCAAGGCGTGCCCGGGGCTGCCCGCGACAGAGATCGTCGCGCGAGACCTCTCGACGTACCGCCACAGCCAGCACGTGCTCGTGAAGAAGCTGCTCATCGAGCGGCGCCTGCGCCTCGCCCACGCCGAGAACGGCCTGCTCTTCACCCACGCGGCCATCACGCGCAAAGCGCTGACGCGCCTCGGCGTCGACGACGAAGCCTGCGCCGGCCCCGTCGGCGCCGAGCTCGTCGCCGCCGCTCTCAACCGCGCACTCGACGAGGCCGTCGCCCGCCACCTCGTCCACCCGACGACGACGCCGCTGTTGATTCCGGGGCTGCACAAGCCCGCCGACGGCATCTCCGAAGGCGACGGCGTGCTCTACCACCGGCCCACTTTCGTTCACAAAGACCAGTGGCTCGAGCCCCGCCGCTACGACCCGCGTCGTCTTCCGCATGGGCTGTGGCAGGTCTGCGGCCACGTCCGAGACAAGCGCTGCGTCTCGTCGTTGAAGTCGTGGTCGCAGGTCTCAGAGCACAAGGTCGGCGTCGTGCGGCACCTCATCGCGTGGCACGACAAAGAGAACACCGTCACCTACCGCCACGGCGTCCCTCCGCCGCGTCGTGAGGTGGGGCCCGAGGCCAGCGTCGTCATCTTCATCGACGGCGCGATGGCCGAGTGCCCGACCGAGCTCTACGAGCTGCTCGACGTCGCCGCCGTCGCCTGAGCCGTTGTCTTCTTGTGTGCTTCAGCCGGCCGCGCGCAGCGCAAACCACCTTGTGGCCGGTCGATGTGTGGGCCAACGAAAATGCTCGACGCGGCCGAGCGCCAGCTGCCCACGGATGAGACGGTCGCGGCAGCGAGAACGACGGCGCGGCTAGAGTCGCCCGCATGATCACCGCCGCTGTCGTCGTCAGCCTCGCCGTCGCCGCCTCTCCTTTCGATGACTTGAAGAAGTCAGCCACCCCCGTCGAGCGCCTGTCGTCGACGGTGGCGGCGCTCGTCGGCGTGTGCCCTGACGGGCTGGTCATCGACGAGCTCGAAGAGTGCAAGAAGAACCTGTCGACGGCCGCGACCAGGTTCAAAGACAAAAAAGTGTACATCAATCTCGGCGCCATCGAGCCGACATTTTTGTCTTTCGAGTCGAAGACGGGCGATCAGGTGAAGTTTGTCTGGGCGCCGCTGGTCGACCTCGGCAACGGGCTCGCGCTCACCGCCGGCAAGCCCGACAAGCTCAGCGACAAGGGCAACGTCGTCGTCGGCCGCAAGCCCTTTGAGGGCCAGGGCGATCCCGAGATGTTTGACACCGACCTCGCCCGCGCCGCCAAGACCGGCCAGGTCGGCGTCGAAGTCATCGGCGGCTTCGGCAAGGCGTGGCAGCTCAACGGCAAAGACAAGCAGGTGAGAGGCATGCCCCTCGATCTTTCAGCCGTTCGCTTTTACCACACCCGCACCGGAAAGGTGTTGGCTGAAGTGACGCTCACCAAGTAGCTTCAAAAGGTCATTGCGGACGAGGGCGCCGCCGTCACAAACGACGCCGGCGCCTTTTTCTTTGGCTGTTTTTTCGGCGCGTCGAAGCGGGCTTCAATGCCGCCATCGCGCAGCGCCGGAACCTTCGTGCCCTCGAGATCGCCCATCATGTCTTCCCACGGCGTGGCGGTGAGCGACGAGCCGGCGACGGCGAGGGGTCCGGCGGCGAGGGCGCCGATGCCGCCGATGACGACGAGGGTGGTGCCGAGGGGCACGGCGGCGTCGCCGAGGGCGGTGGTGTTGGTCGACGACGACACCAGCACGCCGACGCTGGCGACGACGCCTGACGCGACGCCGAGGCCGATGCCGGGCAGGCTCCAAAACAGGGCGTTGATGGGGTCTTGCGAGGTCAGCACGGCGCCGCTGGCGGCGCCGCAGGCGGCGCCCGCGCCGGCGCAGGGACCGAGCAGCAGCAAAGACGGAATCCCGATCAACGCGCCGGAGACGCCGCCGACGACGCCGGCTGCCTGGCCGCAGGCGCTGCCGCCGTAGAACAAGCCGAGGCCGACCGCGGCGCCGCTGGCGGGCAAGGCGCCTCCGACGGCGCAGCCCGAGGCGCCGGCCCAGAACACCGAGGCGAAGGGGCCGCCGTCTCTGTCTCCGTCGTCATCATCGTCGTCGTCGTCGTCGTCGTCGTCGTCGTTGTCGTCGTCGTCGTCGTCGTCGTCGTCATCATCGTCGTCATCGTCGTCGACGCCAGCGCTGTCGTCGTCGTCGGCGACAGGAGGAACCTCGACCGGCGGCGCCGCATCGGGAACCGGCGGCGCGTCACCCGCCTGCGCAGCGATCAGGAGAACGACGGTGAGCATCACGCGGACGGCGCCTCGGTCGCCTGCGTCGTCGTGACACCGGCTTCAGCGCTGGTGTCGCCGTTGTCGTCAGCGACCGTTATGGCAGCGGCGCCCTCTGCGGAAATTTCGACGAGAGGGGCGTCGACAGCAGCAAGGTCGGTGACGCCGACGAGGTGGCGCACCCACTCGGGTTTCACGGCCCTGACGTCGTCGGCGACGTCTTTGGGCACGGCCGCGTGCTCGCGGCCGTTGTAGCCCATGAAGGCGACGACGGCGGCAGTGCCGGCGGTGAGGCGGGCCTGCACGTCAGGCTCGACGGTGAGGTGGCTGACGGCGCCGTCGTCTTTGACGAAGTGAAAGCGCACCGCGGCCTCTGAGATCTTGGCGTTGTCGAGGCGGTCTTTCATGACCCAACCGCGGATGGCCTCGTACTGCTCGCTCTTGCCGGCGGACTTCAAGGCGTCGAGGCGCTGGCGCCAGCGCTGCGCTTCGTTCCACTCGTGCTCGCGGCGGGCGCGCTTCTCGTCTTCGTCGTCGACGTCGT
>JANNAY010000536.1:0-3885 GCA_031384945.1 Deltaproteobacteria bacterium | reverse complement strand
GTCGCTGACGTCGTCAGCTTCGTCGACGGCGCCGTTCCGCCGACGGTCCGAGACGACTGAGGCTCACATCAGTTTGCTATTCGGGGGGCCGACGCCGGCGTTCGACGAGCTGGTTCTCTTGCGTGACGACGAACTGGCGGCCTGACGGCACAGAGACGACGGTCTCTGCGTGCACGGTGAAGGTCGTGTCGATCTCGACGAGCGCGCCGTGAAAGAGCGCGCGCGGCTGGTGGTAGATGCCGTCGCCGGGGTTGATGCCGGCGGCGACGCGTCCGTCGAGCACTGCTTCGACGACGGTGGCGTCTTCGGCGAAGAAGACGTCGCCGCGAACGCGGGCGCCGCCGAGCGCGTTGCCGACGACGAAGCTGCCGTCGACATCGGGGGCGACGAGCTCGAAGCCGACGACGTCGCCCGAGAAGGCGACCCACGCGCCGTCGGGGTGCCGGTGCAGGGGCCCCGCGATCGACGGAGCCCAGACTTCGTCGTGGCCGGGACACTCGATGCTGTACGTCGGCGGGAGGTCTTCATCGTGATCGGCATCGAGCGCCCGCACGGCGCCGCTGAACGAGACGAGCCAGGTGTGGCCGGCGGCCGTGCACCCGCCGCTCACGTTTGAATTGCCGACGAACTCGAGCACGGGCGGCCCGAGGGCGACGTCGCCGGTGTGGAAGACGGCGCCGCCGACATAGACGTCGTCGCGGCCGATGGCGACCAGCGGCGTGGTGCGCGGCAAGCGGCGCAGCTGCAGCGTCCACACGTCGTCGACGCGTCGCCAGAGCGTGGCCTCGTCATGATCGTCGGGGCGACGCACCGCCCAGACGACCACGTCGTCGTCGACGTCGACGGCGGAGACCGCGACGGTGCGGGCGCGCACGCCGCGCGGTCGCTCGGGGAAACCACCGGCGTCGACGTCAAAGATGCGGCCGCCAAAGGCGACGACGGTGCCGCTGTCTTCGTCGACGGCGAACGGCGTCGAAGCGGCGACGCTCGAGTCGCGGCCGAGAAAGAACGATTCGCTGTTCTCGCCGTCGGTGATGTGCTCGATGCCCAGCGTCGTCAGGAACCACACGTCGTCGCGGTCGAGCACGATCATCGCAGTCGGGTCGTGCAGCAGTCCCGCGCTGGCGCCGCCGTCGTCGTCGTTTTCGCGGAAGAAGTCGGCGCTGCCGCTGGCGACCAGCAGCTCGCCGTCATCGTCACCGAGGGCGATGAGGCTGCCGCTGGGCAGGCGCACGACGACGTCGAAGCCGCCTGCACCATCGGCGCCAGCGCTGCGAACGACGGTGGTGAAGTCGGCGACGACGACGCGGCCGAGGGCGTCGATGTGCACGGCCTGCAGGTCTTGATCGAGGCCGGTGTCGACAGCGACGAAGGATCCGTCGACGAGGTGGGCGGCGAAGCCGGCGTCGCCGACGACCCAGACGTCATCGCCGGCGCCGTCGACGTCGTTGCCGTTGATGTCGGCATCGACGAGCTCCCAGGCGTTGCCGTTGTAGTGAACGAGGTCGCGGCCGACGGCCCAGATGTCGTCGGCGCTGCGGGCGTAGAGCCGGCTCGCCTGAACAGCCCGGCTGCCGACGACGACGCGCTCGCCGTGGACGCCGTGGCCGTTCCAGAAGATGAACGCGCCACCGGGGCCGACCCACCAGCCGGTGCCGTCGTCGAAGAAGACCGCGCCGGTGACCGCGGCGCCGTCGATGAAGTCAGCCTCGAAGCACCATTCGCCGAAGCACGAGGCAGCGACGCAGTCGTCGTCGTCGTCGTCGACGGCGCCGTCGCAGTCGTCGTCGATGGCGTTGTCGCAGACCTCGCCAGCGCCGGGGTAGACGTCGCCGTCGTTGGGAGCGCAGTCGCGCTCCACCGACGCGCAGCTCCATGTGTCGTCGTCGAAGTCGGTGTCGTCGAGGCGAACGCTCTCGCTGCAGCGGTGATTGTGGCAGCTCGCTGCCAGGCAGCCATCCGCGGGCGCGTCGCAGTCGCCGTCGAAGTCGCATTCGCCTTCGCCCTCACCGCCTTCGCCTTCGCCTTCGCCGACGATGTCGCCTTCGCCCTCGCCGACGATGTCGCCCTCGCCTTCGCCTTCGCCGCCCTCCAACTCCGGCGGCAGGCGCCCACGACAACCCAGCAGCCCAGCGATCAGGGCGGTGACGACGACGATGTTGCTTCCCCGCATGCGCCACTCTAGCCGCCGCGGACAAGCTTGCTCAATCCGACGCGACTGACGTCCGCATCAGTTCGAGCCCCGCGTCGTCGAGCAGCATCAAAACGTTCCCGCCACGCCGACGCTCGGCACCACCGCGCGTCCCGTCGTGAGGGTCGAGACGATGGGGCGAACGGCGGGCAGGCCGCGCAGAACAGGAACGCCGCGGCCGTCGCGCCATTGGCCGACGAAGAACATGCCGGCGCCGTAGCCAGCGACCATGCCCGCCAGTGGCAAGAACGTGACGACGGGGACATTCACGCCGCCCGTCGCCAGCCCGAAGACGATCGAGCCGGTGCCGCCGATGACGCCGCCCAGCACGAGGCCGAGATCGCACAGCAGCGCTTCGCCCCACGTGAGGGCGTAGCGCCGGCCCAGCAGTCCACCGACGCCGAGGCCGAGGGCGGTGCTGCCGACAAACGCGAGCGAGAGGGTGGTGGGCGAGGCCTGGCCGGCGCTGGCGCTGGCGAGGTTCGCGTCGACGACGATGCCGAGGGCCGCGCCGACGATGCCGCCCGAGTTGATCATCGCGACCTGGGCCTCATCGAACGACATGTACTGCGTCAGCAGCAACGTCGCGCCGGCGCCGACGTAGCCCGCGCCCACGACGGTGGCGAGGCTGAGCTGCGGGGCGAAGCCGCTGTCGGCGGCGGCCGATCCGATGGCGACAGAGACGCCGGCGCCGAGCACCGTCGACCAGACCAGCGACGAGGCCACCAGCCGCGCGGCGCCTTCGTCGAGCTGCAGCTTCTCGGCGATCAGGTAGCCGCCGATGCCAAAGCCGATGCCGGTGGCGACGGCGGCGGCGCCGGTGCCGGCGACGAGCCCCGTGGGGTTGATGTCGGGGATCGTCAGCGCCGTCATCGCGCCGCCGGCGACGCCGTTCCAGACGCCGAAGAGCCCGGCGGCGGTGGTGATGCCGAGCCGTCCAGGCGGGATGAGCGACGCCTCTTCCGGCGGCTTCGCGGTGGCGTCGAGCACGACGACGGCGACGTCGGCCTTCAACGCCGCCAGCGTGCCGCGGTGCTGCACGACGACGCTGCTGAAGCAGTCGCGCAGCCGACGTTCAGCGGGGATCGCGTCGGGCGCGGCCGCAGGGTCCGGCGGCGCGTGCAGCAGCGCGTTGCAGACCTGGTAGGCGGCCTCAGCGTCGGCATCGTCGACCACCGCCGGCAGCGCCTCGATCGCCAGGGGCGCGGTCGGCGCAGGCGCAGTCGGCGCAGGCTCGGTCGGCGCAGGCTCAGTCGCCGCAGGCTCGGTCGGCGCAGGCTCGGTCGGCGCAGGGTCCGTCGCTGGCGCGCTCACAGCAGGCGCCGGTTCGACGTTGTCGGCAGCGCCGGCCGGGTCTTCACCGACGACGAGGGGCAGCGACAACAAGGCGACAACGCACAACATCATCCGACCGGCAGACCAAGATGCATGCCCGCCGATCCGGCTCGCACGAGGCCCGGCGCGCCGCAGGTCCAACACAGCAGGCACATCGAACGGTGTGGGCGAGGGCGGCGCACCGGCGACGGCCACACGTCGGGCCGCGACGGCTGACGTTCACATCAGTTCGTCGCCACGGGCAAAGACGTTCGTTCTCCCCTCGGAGAGCCTGCGCTGCTGCTGCTCGACTGTCGTGGGCGCGAAGCCGTCAACGACGACGTCGGCCTGAGCATCACTCGGTGCGGGCGCGCTGCTCG
>JANNAY010000327.1:0-1992 GCA_031384945.1 Deltaproteobacteria bacterium | reverse complement strand
GCGCCGGCCTCGCCGCGGTCGTCGACGAATTTGGCGACGGCGTCTTGCTCGCCGACGGCAGCCTCGACCGCAAGAAGCTCGGTGCGCTCGTTTTCACCAACGACGAACTGAGAAAGAAGCTCAACGCGATCGTGCATCCGGCGGTCGCCCAGCTCGCTTTCGCAAAGCTCGAAGCGTTGCGCGACAGCGGCGCCGCCGTCGCTGTCTACGAGGTGCCGCTGCTGTTCGAGAACGGGCTCGAGCACGGCATGGACGCCACGATCTTGATCTCCCTCGATGACGCCACCCAGCTGCGGCGCGTGATGGCGAGAGACGGCCTCGACGAAACCGCTGCCCGCGCGCGCATGAACGCGCAGATGCCCCTGGCCGAGAAGCGCAAGCGCGCCACCGTCGTCGTCGACAACGGCGGATCCGTCGACGCCCTCGCCAACGCCCTCGCCGACGCCTTCTTCGCCGTCAGCGGCATCCGCTTGTCGCTCGCGCCCTGAGGTTCTTTGTGCGTCACATGTTCGTCGCGAGCGCCCAAGGAGCTTGATGCGTCGTCTGCTGCAGCGTCTGTTGCTCTCCCGCCGCACGGGTCTCGGCGTTCTCGTCGGTGTCGGTGTTGCTGCCGCTTCGGTCTCGTTCGCAGGCTGCGCGCCGTCGCGGCAAGAGATGGTGCGTCCCGTCGACGACGCCGTGGCCGCGCGCCTCGGCAAGCACGTGCGCTGGCGCGGCGGCGACGATGACGACGTCGGCAAAGACGCCCTCGTCGACGACGCCGTCACAGCGGCGCTCCAGAGACCGTTGACCCTCGACAGCGTCGTCGACGTCGCGCTGTTGGCGCACCCCGGCTTGCAGGCGAGCTTCGCGTCGCTCGGGCTCGCCCAGGCCGACCTCGTCGACGCCGGGCTGTTGTCGAACCCGCGGCTCGGGTTGTCGACCCGCTTCGACGTCGAGCGCGGCACGCCCGAGATCGATGCGGGGCTTCAGCTGCCATTTCTCGAGGTGCTCTTCGTCGCGCAGCAAACCACGATGCAAGAGGCGTTTCGCAGCGCTGCCGAGGCCCGCGTCGTCGACAGCGTCCTCACCGTCGCCGCCGACGCCCGCCGCGCCTTCGTGATCGCCGTCGCTGCCGCCGCCGTCGCCCGCACCGCCCACGACGACAAAGACGCCGCCGACATCGCGCTGCTCTTCGCGCAAGAGAACGCCAAGGCCGGCAACCTGACTTCGCTCGACACCGCCCTCGAAGAAGCCGTGAACGCCGAAGCCGGCCTCGCTGCCTTTGACGCCGACCGCACCGCCGTCATCGCCCGCGCCGAGCTCGAAGCCGCTCTCGGCTGGCGCACCGGTGCGCCACCGCTGCAGCTGCCCGACGCGCTGCCCGCGCTGCCGGCGGCGGCCGTCGACGCCACAGAAGTCGCTGACGTCGACGTCGTCGTTTCTAGAAATGTGCATGTGATGTCGCGCCGCGCGTCGCTCGATGGCATGGCTCAGGCGCTCGGCTACGCGTCGGCCACGCGCCTGATCCCTGAGCTCGACGTCGGTGTCGATGCTGAGCTGCGCGACGGCGCCGTGCTCGTGGGTCCGTCGCTGGGCATCGCTGTGCCCGTGTTGAATTTCGGACAAGCCGAGGTGCTGCGTCGCCAAAGCGCGCTGCAGCAAGAGGGCGCGCTGCTCGTCGAAGACATCGTGCACCTGCAGGCCCGTGCCCGTCAGGCAGCCGCCGCCGTTGACGTCAACCGGCAGCGTCTGCGCCGCATCGATGACGTGCTCGTGCCAGCGCGCCTGCGCGTCGTCGACGAGATGGAGCGTCGGTTGAACGGCATGCTCATCACGCCAGCCGATCTGGCCCGCGCCCACCGAGCGCGGTTGGGTGCGCAGCGCCTGCGCGCTGAGGCCGCACGCGACGCCTGGCTCGCCGTCGTCGACGTCGAGCAGCTGCGCCAGGGCGGCACGCCGCCTGAGACACCGCATCTGCCGTCGTCGGCTGCGACGACGCCGACGAATTCG
>JANNAY010000286.1:0-8975 GCA_031384945.1 Deltaproteobacteria bacterium | reverse complement strand
AGAGGGCGGTGAGCACGGTGAGGATCCAGTAGCCGACGACTTTTTTGTCCATGAGACATCCAGGGTAAAAGGCGGAGCTTCGATGCGCGTGAGGTACACGCGTCGCGCACAAATGTGACGACCAGCCACCGAAGCAACCGTCGACGTCGCCGAATGTGACGCCGAACTCGAATCAGCCTTGGCTTATTCTTTTTTCTGCTCGCCGCCGCCCTGCCCCTGGTGGCAGGCGAGGCAGGTCATCGGCAGCGCCTGCGCCGGCGCGAGGTCGTGGTTCACCGCGGCGGTGCGGGCCGCTTCGATGTCGCCGATGAGCTTGTCGATGTTCATGGCCACGTTCGAGTGGGCCTTTTTTTGCCCCGGCTTGTTCACCGTGTTGGCGGCGTCGGCCATGGTGCCCAGCACCTCGATGACGTTCTTCTCGCGGTCGGCGTCAGTGAGGCCCGCGGCGGGGTCGAAGAGGTCAGAGAGGTTTTGCACACCGTTGCCGAGCCGCCACATCGCGTCTTGCAGATGCGTGTCGTCGATGCGGTGAAAGTCGGGGGCGACAAAGTCGCGGATGGCGGCGTCGCTGTTGGCGCAAGCGCCCCCGAGCGAGCCAGCGACGACGAGCGAACCAGCGACGAGAGAGGCGGCGATGAAGAAGCGGCGCATGGCCATCGTTACCATGGCGTGCGTGTTCTCTTCATCTGTGCCCGAAACCGAAAACGCAGCCCGACAGCCGAAGCCGTCATCGGCGCTCTCGACGGCGTCGAAGCCGACAGCGCTGGTACCGCCATCGACGCTGACGTCGTCGTCGACGCCGACCACGTCGCCTGGGCCGACGTCATCGTGGTGATGCAGGGGCGGCACCGGCGGCTGTTGCGGCAACGCTTCGGGTCGCTGTTGCAAGACAAGCGCGTCGTCTGCGTCGACATCAAAGACGACTACGAATTCATGGACGACGCCCTCGTCGCCCTCTTGCTCGAACGCGTGCCGCCGCTGTTGCGCTTGAGCGTCTGAGCGATCAGGGCGCGGCGCAGACGACGTTTGAGCCGTGCTCGACGTCGTCAAACAGCTGCAGGCCGAGCTGGTCGACGCCGGCAAAGGCGCAGAAGACGAACGTCGCGGTGCCGCTGCCGCCGCTGCCCGCGCGCTCGATCGCGTTCGCGTCCCACAGCAGATCGTAGTTGCCGGCCTGACCGCCTGGCGCCGTCACCCGCAGGCCAAAGCCGCTGTCGTCGACGTCGCCGGCGGCGTCGCGCCAGGCGATCCGCGCCGTGTACGTGAGCTCGGGACCGGGCGTGCAGGCCGCGCCGACGGCGAGGCTGACGACGGCGAGGGCGGGGGCGCCGACGTCGCGGGCGTCGACCGCGCCGTCGCAGGCGACGTTTTCGCCGGCGCCAGGAAAGCAGGTGTTGGCGAGCGCTGGGGCGAGCGTGTCGTCGGTGAAGCAGAGGCCGTCGCCGCAGTCGCCGTCGTCGTCGCAGGCGCCTTCGCCTTCGCCTTCGTCGCCTTCGCCTTCGCCTTCGCCTTCTTCGCCTTCGCCTCCGTCCTCTCCTTCGCCGTCGGCGGCTTGGCCCGCTGCGGCGCAGACGCTGTCGACGCAAAAGGCGCGGTCGCCGGGGCAGTCGTCGTCAGCGTCGCAGGCGATGTCGACGTTGCACCCTGGCGCCACCACGAGGGGCGAGAGCGAAAGGAAGCCGAAGAAGAAGAGCAAGAGCGGAGCGCGCACGACCGCAGAGTACGCTGCGCGCATGAACGACAAAGCCCGTTTGGCCAACGCCGCCGTGGCCCGCGTCAACGACGGCGCCGTCGTCGGACTCGGCACCGGCTCCACCGCCAACGCCTTCGTCGACGCCCTCGCCGAACGCGTGCGCGGCGGGCTGCGCGTGACCACTGTGGCGTCGTCGACGACGACGGCCGAGCGCGCGCGGCTCGCCGGACTGCCGCTGTTGGGCTTCGAGCACGTCGATCGCGTCGACCTGTACGTCGACGGCTGCGACGCCATCGACGCCGCGCTCGACGTCGTGAAAGGCCGCGGCGCCGACCTCGTGCGCGAAAAATTGTTGGCGAAGGGCGCCGGCGAATTCGTCGTGCTCGCCGACGCCAGCAAGGTCGTCGCCCGCGTTGGCGCCGGCGCTAGCGTTCCCGTCGAAGTGCTGCCGTTTGCCTGGCGGCTGGCGCAGGCAGCGCTGTCGCGGGCCGGCGCCACCAGCGCGCTGCGCCAAAACCCCAGCAAAGACGGACACTTCGTCACATCGGCCGGCAACCTCGTGCTCGAAGCTGTCTTCGTCGAAGAAGACGCGGCAGCGATCGACGCCTGCTTGAACGGCGTCTGCGGCGTCGTCGAACACGGCGTCTTCGCCGGCCTCGTCGCCCGCGCCTTCGTCATCGAGGACGGCGCCATCGTCGAGAAGACCAAGAAGCGCTAGTTCACGCCACGTGCGCAGGGTCGCTGGGTTCTTGAGCAAGGCGGAGCAGCAGCAGTTGGCGGCGCTGGCGTCGTCGTCGTCGTCGTCGTTTGTGCCCGGACGCCAGAACACCGGCTACGAAAAGCTGCCGCTGCGCGATCGCGTCGAGCTCGAGCCGCTGCTGCGGCGCGCCCGTGCCCTGCTCGCGATCGACGACGACAACGAGCTGTGGGACGCCTGGCTCTTGCGCTACCCAACAGGCAGCGGCGTGCCCGCCCACGTCGACGCGGCCGACGGCGACTTCGCCCACGTCCGCGTCAACGCCATCGTCAGAGGCGCCAACAGCGGCGGCGTCTTCGCCATCGACGGCGTCGTCATCGACCTCGACGTCGGCGACGCCGTCGTCTTCCGACCCGACGTCGACGTCCACGAGGTCAGCGTCGTCGGCGCTGGCGACCGCGTGGTCTTTTCCGTCGGCGCCTGGGTGAAGAGTTGATGCATGCTGCGGCGTGCTCGCTGTGCCGTTGTTGTTGTTGGCCGTCGCGCCGCTGCCGCTGACCGACTGCTGGCAGCTGCGCGCGGTCTCATCGTCGACGTCGACGCGGGTGACGCTGCCCGAGAGCGCCGCCGACCGCGCCGCCCTCGACGGCGCCGCCGACGTCGAATTCAGCTGCGCCATCGCCGTCACGACGACTTGGGCCGAGCCGGCGTTGGCGCTGCCCTACACCGTCGGCGACGTCGAGGTCTTCATCGATGACGTGCGCATCGGTGAGAAACGCGAGGCGCTGCCGTCGTCGCTGCCGGTGCCCGCGGCGCTGCTCGCCGATGGACACGCGGTGGTGCGGCTCGTCGTGCACCAGCACCCCTGGTACGCGCGCACGGTGCACCACGTGCCGATCGTCGACGCAGGTCCCCTGGCCTTCGACGACGCGCGCGCCGCCGCCGCAGCCGCCGAGGCCGCGCGCTTGCGCCGCCACGCCGACGTCGAGCTGCCGCAGTTGTTCTTCGCCATCGCGCTGCTGATCGCCAGCCTCTACCACGCGCTCTTGTGGTGGCTGCGGCGCAGCTTGCGCGCCTACGCGCTGTACGCGGCGTTTCTCGCCCTCTTCGCCGCCTGGTCGTGGATCGTTGGCTCGGCGTCGACGTCGATCTGGCCGGCGGTCTCGGCGCAAGACCTGTGGCGCTGGGCGCCCGGGCTCGGTGCCCTCGCCGCCGGCAGCTTGTTCATCGACTTCGCCTTCTTGTTCTTTCGCGACACGGCGCCGAGCAGACGCTTTCGCGCAGGCCAGGCCTTCGTCGTCGTCACCTCGCTCTTGTGTCTGGTACCCGGCAGCGTCGGCTTCATCGCCGCGGCGTCACCGGTGCGCATCGTGCCCTTCCTGATCGTCATGCTCGCGATGTTGGGGCTCATCGCCAAAGACGCGTGGAAGGGCAGCGCCGACGCCCGCACCGTCGTCGCCGGCTTCGCCATCTTGTTCGTGCTCGCGTTGCGCATGTTGGCCGGCGTGCAGGGGCTGATGGCGCCGTCGACGTATCGCCTCGACCTCGTCGGCTTCGGCTGCTTCGTCGGCGCCATGGCGGTGGCCTTGGCGCGGCGCTACGCCCGCACCCTCGACGAGCTCGACAGCACCAACACCGCCATCGCTCGCTTCGTGCCTTTCAAGTTCTTGTCGCTCTTGCAGCGCGAGAGCGTTCGGCAAGTCATGAAAGGCGACAACGTCAAACTCAACATGAGCGTGATGTTCTGCGACATCCGCGGTTTCACCACGCTGGCCGAGACCGCCGGCGCCGACGCGACGTTTCGCCAGATCAACCGGTACCTGTCGGTGATGGAGCCTGAGATCCACAGAGAGGGCGGCTACATCAACCAATACATGGGCGACGGTATCATGTCGCTCTTTCACACCTCAACTGATCATGTGCTGCGGGCCGCCCTCGGCATGGTGAAGTCTCTGTACCTTCTCAACCAAGAGCGAGAGAAGATCGGTGAGCCGCCGCTCAAAATCGGTGTGGGCATCAACACCGGCCCCTTGATGCTCGGCACCATCGGCGGCGGCGAGCAGCTCGACAGCGGCGTCATCGGCGACGCGGTCAACCTCGCCTCGCGCGTCGAGGGCATGACCAAGATGTACGGCGTCACCGTGCTCGTCGGCGAGCAGACCGTCGCAGCGCTGCCCGACCGCAGCGCCTTTCACCTCAGAGAGCTCGACCGCGTGGTGGCCAAGGGCAAGCGCGAGCCCATCACCATCTACGAGCTGCTCGACGTCGACGACGCAGCCTCGACGACCGCCCTGTTGCCGCGGTGGAACGAAGCGCTGCGCGCCTACCGCGCCGGCGAATTCGACGTCGCCGCCGCCGCCTTTGAAGAATTCGTCGACGACGGCCCCGCCCGCTTGTTGGCCGAGCGCTGCCGCGCGTTCATCGCAGCACCGCCGAAGCACTGGACCGGCGTGCTCGAGCTGGTCAGCAAGTGAACCCGCGACAAAGCCGCCGCGTCGACGTCGACAACTTCGACGATCTGCTGCGCCGGCCGCTGCGCGACGGCGTGAACGCGGTGTGCTGGCGCCGCGCCCTCGACGGCGACTTCGACACTGTCGTGCGCGCCATCGCCGCCGACAACACCGACGAAGACATCGTCATCGTCGACGAAGACGCCCTCGCCGCCCTCGTCGACGTTGGCGCCGTCGACGACAACGGCCGCGCCGCCGTCGATGTCATCGTCAGCGACCTGCGAAGGCTGACCGCCCTCGGGCGCGAGCCGGTGTTGAACCTGATTCGCCGGTACGCGCGCGACACGCGCGGACTGCCCATTCGCACCGACGTGCATTCGTTTCACGCCGACCGCGCGCCCATCGAGGTCGAGACATGGATGTGCACCTACGCCGGCGCACCCAGCGAAGGGCTCGACAACGACGCCGCCCGCCGCCTCATCGACGACGCCGACGTGCGCGCCGCCGTCAGCGCCGTCGACGATGAGGCCTTCGACTTGCACTACGGCGTCGTCGACCACGCCGGCGTCTTCTCGTTCGGCACAGGCAACCTCTGGCGCATCGCCGTCGATTGGCCCGGCGCGTCGGTGCCGCCCTGCATTCACCGCGCGCCCGGCGGCGACGTCGACACCAACGCCGACCCCGCGCCCCGACTCTTGCTGCTCTGCTAAGGCGACGCCCATGGAACCGACAAATCTGCGTGCGTTTGCTGATGCTGCCGCGCTCGATGCGTGGTTGAAAGAGCACCATCAAAGCGCCACTGAACTGTGGGCGCACCTCTTCAAGAAAGACAGTGGAACGCCGAGTGTCGACTGGAACGATCTGGTGATCGCTGGCCTCACCTGGGGCTGGATCGATGGCGTGCGCAAGTCCGTCGACGCCAAGTCGTTCGTGCAGCGCATGACGCCGCGCCGCGCGAGGTCGACGTGGTCGAAAAAGAACTGCGATCACGCCGAGCGCCTGATCGCCCTTGGCCACATGCAGCCCGCGGGGCTCGCGCACGTGAACGCGGCCAAAGCCGACGGCCGCTGGGAGCGGGCCTACTCCGGCTCGAAAGAAATGGTCATCCCCGAAGAATTTCTCACCGCGCTACAGAAGAACCCGGCAGCGCAGAAGTTCTATGAGTCACTGAGTCGCGCGAACATCTTCGCGATTTACCACCGCGTCGTCACACCGAAGAAGCCGGAGACGAGGGCGAAGCGCATCACCGCGATCATCGAGCAGCTCGCACGCGGCGAGAAGTTTCACTGACTCAGAGAAAGCGGCGGGCCCAAGTCGGCACCGGGCGGCCGAGGCCGCGGTCGGCATCAGAGGCGTGATTGGCGAGGCCGTTCTGGCCGCGGGCGTAGTCAGCGACCTGCGAGCGGGCCGCCGCTGACATCTGCGCGTCGCCGATCGCGATGGCATGGATGTGCGGCGTGAACGTGTCGGCGCCGCGACCGCGCGACCACGCGGCGAAGCCGGCCTGGCGCAGTGACTTGACCATGTCGTCGACGGTGGCCTTGGGCAGGCCGCGGTCGGTGATGTCGAGGGCGCCGCCGCCGTCGTGGGTGCCGCCGCTGGCGCTGACGCTGCTGCTGTAGCTGCCCTGCGTCAGGCCAAACTGAAAGCCGGTGTGTCCGAACTTCTTTTGCATGATGAAGTCGGCCCGCTCGATCATGGTCTGCGTGCGCTTGTTCACCTCGACGGCGCGAAAGTCGACGCGGCGGTAGTCGGCGCCGGGGCCCGTGCGATCGAAGTTGGCCAGCGTCTGCTGCGTCGGCGTGGGCGGCGGCGGCGGCGGCGCGTTGCGGACGGCTTCGTTGAGGCGCCGCTCGAACCGCGAGTTGATGCCGTCGCGGTTGTCGGCCAGCTCAGGGTCGGCTTTGCGCAGTCCGCGCACGGCTTTCAGTGTCTGCTGATCGAAGACACCATCGACCTTGCCAGTGTCATAGCCAAGGCGGTGCAGCTTCTTCTCGACGCCGAGGATGTCTTTGCCGGCCTGTCCGACGTGGGCCGCTTGCTCGAAGTGGTCGCCGACAGCGACCTCGTTCGCCTTGAGAGCGCGGGCCGTCTGCGGGCCGACGTTGCCGTCGGCGGTGAGGCCATGCTGGCGCTGAAAGCCCATCACCGCGGACTTGGTGACGTCGCCGAAGCTGCCGTCGACCGGGCCGCTGTAGAGGCCGAGAGACTTGAGGTGGCGCTGCAGGCCTTCGACGTCTCTGCCGCTGTCGCCTTTGGTCAGCCAATCGCCGCGGTTCACCGACGAGGTGATCGCGTTGTCGTCGGCGCGGACGGTGGCGGCTTCGGCGGTGGTGACACGGCGTTGGATGGCGTTCATGAAGGGGTTTTCGCCCCGATCCGCACAGAGGTTGCGTCTTTCGCGAATGCAAATTCGGTCCAGCTGATTTCGCGGCGTTGGAACGGGAAACTTCGTCTGAATGCGAACTGGATCCGGTGAAATTGCATGTCCTACATGATTTCCGGGTCAACCCGCGCGAACCGGCCCTGCATGCTTTTGCCGATCGTCGTCGCCAAGCGGGCCGCAGATCGAGGCGATCCGTGCACCAAACCGAGGGTCGAACGGAGGAAGGACTGGAGGCTCAATGACCGACGCCCTGGAACGCCTGCTGCTTGCCCTCGATGCCGGACGCGGCTTCGATGCCTTTGACGAGAGCCTGCTGTGGGCCGCCATCCACGCCGCCGGCGTGACGGCCAACTGGCGCGAGGCCATCGTCGCCGCCGGCGGACCAGCCGCGGTGCTCACCCGCGGCGTGCTGCCCGCCTTCGCCGTGCCGCAGCGGCGCCAGCGGCTGCTCGACCGCGAGGCGATGGCCCAGCGGCTGCGCCTGCTCGGACCGTGGCTCAACGCCGGCGGCCACGTCACCGGCGGCGTCGACGCGCTGCGGCGCTGCGCCGACGAACCCGTGGTCTGCTTCTACAGCGCAGGCACTGGTCGGCTGCCGCCGCCCGAGACGCCGACGGTCGCCGTCGTTGGCTCACGCGACGCCGACGTTCGCACCATCGAGCGCACCGCCCGCGTCGCCGAAGCCCTCGTCGAAGCCGGCGTCGTCGTCGTCAGCGGCGGCGCCCGCGGCGTCGACATGGCGGCGCAGAAGGCGGCGCGGCTGCACAAGGGCGCCTTCGTCGTCGTCGGCGGCGGCCTGCCTCTCGCGCTGCCCGAAGAGGTCATCACCGATCCGGGCCTGTGCTACGTCACGCCCTACGCGCCGTGGATGTCGCCAGGCGCCTGGACCTACGCCAACCGCAACCAATGGATCGCCGCCCTCGCCGACGTCGTCGTCGTCGTCTGCGGCGGCGAAGAGTCGGGCACGCGCCACACCGTCGAGGCCGCGGCGAAGCTCAACCGTCCCATCGCCACCATCCCCTTCGACGTCGACCACAAGCTCGCGTTCATTCCGCGGTCGCTGCTTGAGCACGGCATCGGCCACGAGGTCGACGACGAAGACCTCGACGTCGACGCCCTGCTGCACCTCAAGCCGCGCGTGGGCGCGTTCACCGCGTGGCGCGCGCTCTACAAAGCGCCCGCGTCACTGCGCAAGCGCCGCGACGTGCCCTACGCCCTGCCCCTGCCCCTCGGCGACGACGAGGGACCGCCGCTCTTGCGCCTGCTGCGCCTGCATGGCGGCGAGCTGCTCATCGACGAGGCGGCGTCGCGGCTGCAGAAGACCATGCGCGAGCTGCTCGTCGATGCCGCCGCCCTCGAGCTCGATGGCACGCTGCGTCGCGAAGGCGCCCTGCTCTGCCTCGTCCGCTGAAGCCGTCCGCTGAAGCCGTCCGCTGAAGAGCGCGCTCGTCGACAAACACGCCGATGACGTTGAATTCGTCGACGCAGCCGGTAGAGCAGCCGCTGCTTTCCTCGACGGAGATACGACGATGATGAAGGGTGCCCGCGCCGACGTTGTGAAGTGCATCGGCAACACGCCGATCGTGAAGCTCAACAAGGTGGCCGCGCATGTCGGGCCCCACGTCGAGCTCTACGCCAAGCTCGAGTTCATGAACCCCGGTGGCTCGGTCAAAGACCGCATCGGCGCTTACATGCTCGAGAAGGCGGAGAAAGACGGGCGCCTCAAGCCCGGCGGCACCATCATCGAGG
>JANNAY010000275.1:0-1602 GCA_031384945.1 Deltaproteobacteria bacterium | reverse complement strand
CGCTCGGCCGTCGCAAAAGCGACGGCAGGTCGTTGCTGCACATCCTCGTTGTTGACGACCAACAGGCAGCACTGGACCGCACCCTGGCCGCCCTGCCCCTCGAAGGACCACCGCTGCGCTCCTCTCGGATCGCCGTCCGCTTCTTTCCGACCGATGACGCATGCATTTGGTCCAACGTTGAGCGGCGCTGTGTCTTCGAGTCGCCCCGATTTGCGGCCATCCGCACGAACCTGCAGGCCGCGAACATCTGGGACATCGCGCCCGGCAACGAGGGGCCGGACGCGCCCCCCTGGCTCACGGCAGACGACGCGGTGACCCGATGAGTCGTGACCGTCTCGGCCCCTCCAGAGACGAGCCAGAGGCCCCACGGCCCGTGCCCGCCCGCGAGGGGCTTGAGAGGCCCGAGCGCGTCCAGGCTCGCTTGGAGCGCGAACAGCGACGCGCCTTTCTGAAGGGCATCGGGTGCTTCTTCGAGCGCTACGAGCCCGTCGACCATCGGAAGCTGAAACCCATCCCCATCACGGCTCGCGACGCCGAGGTCATGCACTTCCTGAAGACGACGACGGCCGCGCCCGTCGACGTCCTCGCCGCCCGATTCTTTGCGAAGAACCCGCAGAATGGCGCCGTCAACAGCAACCCCGTTCGCGCGGCGCAGCGTCGACTCGACGAGCTCGCGCGCGCTGGGTACCTCCACGCGTCGTCGGTGCCGCCGTCGACGTCGAAAGAGAATGGTGGCCGCGTCTACGCCTTGGGCAGCGCCGGCGCGGCCGCCGTTGGTGTGCCGCTCAAGGGCATCACGCCCAAGCGCATCCACCACCACCTGCAGACGCTGCGCACCGTCGAGATCATCCGCAAGGAGCTCGAGCGCGAAGGCAAACGCATCGCCGGCCTCGAGCTCGAGCGCGGCGAGATGTCGAGCCGTGAGCGCAACAGCGGCCGCCACGTACCCGACGCCATCGTCACCGTCGACGACGGCAGCACCATCGCCGTCGAGTACGTGAGCACCGACTACACCGACGAGATGGTGCGAACGAAGGGCGCCTACTTCTCCGAGCGCTACGGCCAGGTGCGCTGGTCGGCGAACTCGCTGGCGACGAGAGCCCGTGTGCTGCGCGTGACGCGCGAGCCCTGCGACGTCATCAACTGAGCTCGTCGTTGCTTCTCTCAAGCGGTACGCCTGAGGGGACGTCGTCGACGCGCCGACGAGTACCTCATGCTCGAATCGTCGACGTCAGCCAGTAGACCCACGCCGCCGTCCACAACCATCTAGCCCAACGACGAAGGCCAGCTTCTGCAGCCTTGATGCTCGTCGCAGGAGGCGCTGATGGCCCGGATGGTTTCAAGATTTCTGAGCGGGGGGTGCGCCCTTGTAGTCGTCGCCGGCGACGGCGCCGACGCTGATGCAATGTGCTGGACGACGTCGGCCAAGAAAGAGGGGCATGCACCCTACGGCGACGTAGTCGTCATCGACGCCGGCGCTGACTTGTCGTCGACCATGCTGTCGACGACGCGCACGTTGGTTCGATCGAGTGGGTCCACCCACCTGGTCCACACGCGTGGACGTAGTCGTCGTCGGCGCCGGCGCCGACGAGTGCTCAATGT